>JAFUCO010000061.1 GCA_017459635.1 Blautia sp.
CCGCTGATAATCCGCCGCCTCCTCAAACATAATCTGCCTTCCTATGCCCCGAACGATCAGGCGCATATACCCTGATTCGCTGAGTTTCCTGGCCTGTCTCAGCATAGCACCACATCCACTCACATCAGTTTATAACCGAAGCTATATCAGAGACAGGAAAAGGAGTCAATGAGAACCGTCCCTGTCGACTTCTATCAGAGACAGGAAAAGGAGTCAATGAGAACCGTCCCTGTCGACTTCGAATTGCCCTTGGTCCAGCCTTAATTTCCTCATCTGATCTTTATGCTGGCTTGCACTTTGTCACCTGTTGTCCCGAAGTCTGATAATGCATAAAGGATAGTCTGGTTTGTGTTCTGTGAACAGTCTCTGAAAAATAAATGATCATTTCGTGAAACGGCTTTTATTTTGGGATTCCGATGATATTATGGCATTGTTCGGGAACAGTTGATTTCGGTTGAACCGTGAACAGTAATGATATTATAAATTCAATCGGAGAATTGTTTTTATTTAACGCGACAAAACTGGTACATCGAGAAAAGAAGGGCTATCAAGATGAAGAATAAAAGAATACGTTGTTTATCACTCATGATCATTGCTGCCTGCGCCTGTTGTGCAGCTGCTGCAGATGAACTTGATGGTTTAACGGAGGCGGTCCTGGAAGGGGATGCTCAAATGACCGCAGAGGTGGAAGAATTTATTGAAACCTCCGCAGATCCTTCGACGGAGGTTTATGCTTCGGAAGGCTCAGATGCAGCTGAAGAGTCCGGGGACACCGGGAATTCAGATGTGGCAGGAGAATTATATATAGCAGAAGGCTCAGACACATTATCAGAATCAGACACATTATCAGAATCAGACATATTATTAGAATCAAACATATCAGGAGAACCGGATATTGTGGGGGGAGCAGAGGCTCTAAGCGGATCAGACGATGATGGTATTCTGAATGATGCATCAGATGACATGGACAGTTCTGATGGCGAGATTTCGGTTGATAGTGAGATCCTGGCTGAAGGGGAGACTCTTTCGGATGAAATGGAAGGTGAGGCTTCTGATAAGGAAGAAGGCGTTGATGCATCTGACTTCCTGCAGGTACGTTCTTTTACTGCAGTTATTAATGAAGGTATGATAACGGCAACCCTTGTAACAGATGATCCGGAATACACGTCCCTTTATTTTGGATCGTATGAAGATATCGATAAAAACCCGGTTTATAATGCAATTATACAGGAAGATGGAAGCTGCCTGTTTGAATTTCCAGTGGATGAAGCGCAGCAAGGTGCAGCCGTTAGGGTCGTTCCTGCAGATACATCAGGGCAGTGGTATGATGAGCGTGTGATGTATCTGGTGTTTCCATATGCGGCAGGAGATTTCCTTGTTACAGAGGATGATGAGACAACAGACGGGACCGATATTTCAATAGATGAAGCAGAGATCGAAGAGGTGGATGAAGCTGTAAATGAAAATGCTGGTTCAGGCAGCAGTACAGGTTCATCGAGCGGGCATGGTCATTCTGAAAACAGTTCAACAAACTCAGAAAGCAGCTCAACAGGATCCGGCAGCAATGGAGGCAGCGGAAGCAGTTCAACCAGCTCCGAAAGCAGCGAAGACGGCGGAAGCAGTTCAACCAGCTCCGGAAGCAGTGAAGACAGTGGAAGCAGTTCAGTCAGTTCCGGCGGTAACGGAGACGATGTCAGCAATTCAGATTCAGATAATGAAGATGATCTGGGTTCTTCAGAGAACAGCGGAAACACAAGTTTAGGTTCGTCAGGAAGACGAAGCAATGGCAGCTCAGGCTCCTCAGGCAGCAGTTCCGGAAGCAGCAGCCATGGGAGCTCAAGCGCCTCAGGAAGCAGCAGTCATGGGAGTTCAGGTTCATCGGGCAGCAGCTCAGGAAGCAGCAGTCACGGGAGCTCGAGCTCTTCAGGCAGCAGTTCCGGAAGCACCAGCCGCGGGAGTTCAGGTTCAACGGACAGCAGTTCAGGCTCTTCTTCAAAAAAAGAATCTTCATCATCTGATACCGAAGGTTCCGATGAGAAGGCAAGTGGAAAATCTTCTTCAAAGGATACAGATGAGGACCTGATCCAGGTTGATAATGTCCCTGAACTTGCGGATCATACATATGAAGGAACGATTCAGAATGCTTCTGCAGACCTTTTCAGGATACACTGTTACTCGGATGGGGTTTATGTCCTGGAAATCTGTATATCGCAGGAAGCGGACTTTTCCTGGGACGAATATGACGCAAGAACTGAAGACATTCAGAATTCCAGTGAAGCTCATGCAATTTCAGACGCTGCAGAGGAAACAGGGGATGAATCTGTATATGACGGTGAGGTTCTGCAATATCTGATCCTGCCGGAAGGAGCATTCCTTTCGGGAGAAACTGATGATGACATGATAACACTTACACTGCCTCTGCAGACTATATATATCTCAAGCTCAGAAACAGGTGAAATGCTGGATGCCGCAGGCTTTTCAGGAAAAGTGATCGCAGCCTCAGAAGAAACAGAAGAAGAAAAAGAAACCGAATCAGTTAAGCTCACGGAACAGAAAACCGTCTCCTCAAAACAGGAGCCAAATACTTCAGAACAGGACTCAGGTGATCATGGTTCTTCGCCGGATAAACAGAGAAGAAAACACAATTCGGAGGAAACGGCATCGAAGACATCTTCGGAAGAAAATGCAGATATGACATTCAAAACAGCATCGGAAGAAAATTCCGGAACAACTTTGAAAACGGAAAGTGATATTTATCGCATGCTGATATCCGAAAACGCAGATATTTCGATTATTTCGGCTGAAAGTACAGAGGATATTGAAGAAATCCTTGAATTTGCCCGGGTATGTGAAAAACTGGATATTCCTGTACTGCCTGTTCTGAGCAAATGCGAAGAGGATGCAGAAGCTGAAAATGAGTGGGGTGTAGTATTTGATCTTATAACGTATCTGTTCAGAACCTGAACAGATACGGGCAAAAATCCATGCAAATCGCCTTCGGCGATGGGATTTTTGCCTGTTGAATCATGTTCGTACGCCCTCAGCAGCGAGTGCTTCCGGCTGTTCTGAACAGTTACCTTATAACTTAAAAATAAGAGAGCAGGAGAAGAGCAGGAGAGCAGGAAAAAGGTCAAAGTAAACGCAATACTAAGGCTGCAATTACTTTGGCAATTCGGGGGAGCGGGAAAAAGGTACCGGCCCCCATGGATAACCTCACCTTGAAACGTATAGATATACAGAACGAAATATCACAGCGCCGCTGCCTTTGAAAAAACGGGAAGAGCAGCTGCCGTGTTTACATAGATTTAAAATATAAAATGATATTCCATAACAAAAAAGAATTCTGATAAGGATAATAAGTTATGTTTACAGAGATATAAAATAAGAAAGCCGTCCGGCTGTATGTCAAGAGCATACATGCCGGGCGTTTTTGTTAATAATGCGGATAGGATAATATTTGTTGCTGTTCATGTACACGGATATATTGATATGCAGCAAATTTCATTCGCACTTTCAAACCACAGGTTTAATGACACCTGACATTCTAAGTGTTAATCTATACGTGTCGAAAGGAAAACGGCACGGAGATCTGAAGAATGAATAAGCAGACTTCCCGTAAAAGATACGCAGTCAGGATAAAACGGTCCGGACAGCATATAAAACGGGATGGAAAGCAGATCTCACATAACAGGCTGACAGTCTGGAACATAAGGCTTCTGATATTAGAAACATGGCAAAAAACATAGTGAGTAAGGAAGTTCCTCACGGATTCAGGCGCATACAGCAGCGCTGTCAGAAAAGGGGTTATTAGAGGAACACATACCAGGGAGAAAAAACCCAGGTCGTGTGGTACTTGTTGATTCGGCTGATTGAACCGTTCCGAAAGGAGTGAATGTTCGACAGTGAAAACCTGACAGTTGACTATTAAGTGCGGATAAATTATATAAGAGCGTCTGGTTAACCACTTCCTAATGATTTTACCTTAGTTCACTATACGCCCGCCACGACCGGCGTGCAAAGCAGCGCTTTGAGAGCAGAGCTGAAAAACCAACTGTGGACAGACCCCGAGGATACGGAACGGTAACAGAGGGCTGTTATACCAAACATGGGAGGCAGACAGTGAAGTGACAGAGCACTGCAGAGCCTTTTGCCAGCTTTTTGTCACAGTTCCCGGCAGGATGGCTGAGCCGTGGATACCAACATTTTTCCCGAAACGGGGAGGACAGTGATACACAAATCGGAAAGGCATTGGGGAACGATAAAGGTTCTCCGCAGGCAGGCCGCACTGACTTTCATGGCTTAGAACCCCATGACTGCCGGGCTTATCTGAGGGCGAAGGATAAGCAGCGGCCGCCTGTCATTGGAAATATGCTGCGGTGAAATTGCATGTTCCAAATGGATGCATCCTGGGAAAACACCTTTTCAGGAGCTTGTCTGAGGCGGGCTTGACAGTCCTCGCGGCGGCTGAAATGCCGTCAGCACAGAGGAAAGGAGGAAAAAGAATGAGTTATCTGGACAATCTTAAGACTGAAGCAAATTATACCCGAACTCTTAACGGCGCCAAAACGAATGGCAGTACCGGTGATGCATGTCTGGATTTCTTCGCGGTTGCCGGCGGGATGCGTTATCGTAGTCCTGCAGATCAGATCAGGCTGTTTGACAGGGCTTATATTGAAACGCCTGACCTTGCCATGAAGCTCCTGTTTCACCTTCGTGATATCCGCGGAGGCATGGGGGAAAGAAAGCTCTTCCGTACACTGCTACGGCATGTAGCATTCACGTGGCCGGAATCAGCCAGAAAGAATACAGCGTACATCGCAGAATTTGGCCGGTTTGACGACCTGCTCTGCCTGCTTGGAACTCCGGCTCAGAAACAGGCCGTACAGGTTATAAAGGATCAGCTTGCAGAAGACGAAGAAGCTCTTAAGCGCCGCGAAGCAGGCGATGAAGATGCACATATCTCTCTGCTGGCAAAATGGCTGCCTTCTGATAATACTTCAAGCCCGCGTACAAGAAAAACAGCGAAAAAGCTGATTCGTATGCTGGGAATGGACAACAGGGAATACAGACGCCGTATCACAGCACTCCGGGCACGTATCGGACTTACAGAACGACAGCTTACAGGCAAACATCCGGAAAATATCAATTATGAAGCCGTTCCCGCTCAGGCTATGCTGAAATACTGCAAAGCCTTTAAACGCACGGATGGTGACAGGTTTAACAGATTTCTGTCCGATGTGGATGCCGGCACTAAACAGATACACACAGACACGTTGTTTCCATATGAAGTTCTCAGACCTTTTTTTAAGGGGATCTGGAGCGTTAAAACAGATATAGAAGAGGCCAAAGCTCTGGAGCAGCTCTGGAAGCATCTGCCGGGATCAGCAGGAAACGTGAATGCGATCAGTGTCGTTGATACATCAGGATCCATGTTCTGCAGCTATGGCGCGCTTAAACCCGCGCTTATATCGATGGCCATGGGTATATACTGCGCTGAGCGCTGTAAGGGACTGTTTCACAACCATCTGATAACTTTTGAAAACAGCCCCCATCTGGTAGAACTTCATGGCACGACTGTAAGTTATAAGATGAGATATATCCAGACCCTTCCATGGGGAATGAGCACTAATCTGGAAGCAGTCTTTGACCTTATACTGGAAACGGCCGTAAAGTATAATGCCGGTCAGGAAGAACTCCCACAGGTTATTTATATTTTCTCGGACATGGAATTCAACTGCTGTATGGTAAATGCAGACGAAACCGTGTACGAAAACGCCAGGAAACATTTTGAACTCTATGGTTATAAAATGCCTGCTGTTGTATTCCATAATGTGAACAGCTGGCAGATGCAGGCTCCGGTTACTTCGCATACTCGCGGAACAGCTCTTTCAAGCGGAGCAGCTGCCCATACCATGGCATACAAGTTTGACGGAAATATCACGCCGATGGACCATATGCTCCGTGTACTTAACAGCAGGCGATATGCCATGATAACAGCCTGACACACAGTTGGCAGAGAAAGGATGTGATCCCATGAAAAAATACATAACGAGGGACAAGCTGGGCAAAAAGGCCCGCAGACAGCTGGACAGCCAGCAGCGCCTGTACTGGCCGGTCTCACCGGCCCCTGTAACTTTTGAAAGTAAGAAACACTATAACCGGAAACGAAAAAACCATGATTATCAGGAAGACTGGTATCATGGTTTTTTAGTTATGGGAAAATAAGACAGGGGACGGTTCTCTGTCTTATTCTTATCCCTCACTGTTTGCGCGGGCTGAAGGGCGAGATTTCGAATGGAGGGCTCAGACCCAACCGCTTGCGGTTGGGCCGTGAACAGTAACCAGTGTGGATCAGAGATGCTGCGCCATTGTGAAATACTCTGGGCTGTGATATAATGCTTCAGTAGATAAGGGTTTCAATGCGGTTGCTATAGCAGTTGAGCATATGGGACTCCTCAAACACTTCCTGATCATCCGGGACAGTGTAAATATGGATGTGTTTATGCAGGGAGCGACTCCGGAGAGCCTCTGGGGTCCGGAATCAGGCGAGGAAACTATTGCCTCCGAGGACAGCGTGGAAGCAGCAGATATTTTTGAGACCGCTATGAGAAACAATTTTGATGTCGGTAAAGTGGTGATCGATGCTGCGATAGACGGGAAACTGTTTTAGGGAAATACATTGGAGACTACATTGATAAAAGGTAAAAATACTTTGAGCGGCAGATATAATGTTGCCTGAGCTATCGCTTTTGAAAGTGATTATACTATGTCCTTCCTTTTTCAAATACAAAAAAACGAAATCATAATCACCGGCTATGAAGGCCCGGTGTCATACTTACAGATTCCTGAGACTCTGGAAGACAGGCCGGTTACGCAGATTGCCGCATCGGCCTTTTCGGGGCGGACGGATCTTATCTATGCAAAGCTTCCCGCTACTATCACAAAGCTGGGACGCTTTGCTTTTTATGGATGTTCTGCGCTGGAAAAAATCTCATTGAGCGATGGGATCATTGACTATGGGGACGGAGTATTCCGGCAGTGCAGGAATATGCACGAAGCAGAGCTGGACATCAGGGAGCAGAGATATTATGTTCTTAAGGAGCTTCTTGCTGACACAGACAGGGTCATCACTGCAGACATTACTTTTCCTGACGGCAGGGCCCGGCTCACATTTCCCGAATACTTGTTTGAATATATCGAAGATACACGTGCCAGGGCGATCCATCTGCATATCGAAGGCACAGGTTATAATTACAGAGAATGTGTCAGCCGAAAGAGTATAGACTTCAGGAGCTATGACCGTTCATTTGAAAAACTGCGCAGCGCATCTCCCTCCCTGGCCTGCCGGATCGCTATGGACAGGCTTTGTTTTCCGTATAATCTGGAAAAATCCGCATCTGACAGCTATCAGGAACATCTGCGCACTTTTGGGAAAGATGCAGCTGCGCTGGCGGTTTTGGAACGCAGAACAGACTGGCTGCAAATGCTCACGGCTAAGCAGCTGCTTTCAGCTGATGCTCTTCATGATAGTATTCAGTTTGCATCACAGAAAGACCTGCCGGAGTGTGTTGCCATTCTTGCTTCTGCGCTGCCGCGTAAGAACAAAAAGGGCAGGATGATGCTGTGACAGAGCAGCAAAGAGAAACGTACAGCAGCGGGAAACGTGTAGCTGCGGAAACGTACAGCTGCGGGAAACGTACGGCTGCGGGAAGCGTGCAGCTGCGGGAAACGTATAGCTGCGGGAAACGTACAGCGGCTGGAAACATACAGCCGCGGATGAATGCCGGAGCTGAGCGGAGGAAGATACCGGTAAAACTGGAGCGCATCGTGGTGTAAAGTCCGGAAAGCCGGATAGCAGACAGACACTTGAAGGAGGTGCCCGGATGGAACAAAGAGACAGACTGGATAGTCTTGGCAGAAAAATCCTGAGCGAAGTCCGGACTGAACTTTATCTGGACATGCATTTTCTTGGACCGGCACTTGATGCCCTTGATTATGTGATGGATCTCTCGACCCTCACCATCGGGACAGATGCCGAAGTAATACGTTTTAATCCACAGTTTTTGATGAACGGTTTTCTTTCGTATCCCCGCGCCCTTGTACGGACATACATGCATATCCTGATCCACTGTCTGTTCCGCCATATGTTTACTGCTTCATTAGTGTCCGATCCGGAACTCTTTTCGCTCTGCGCGGATATTGCGGCAGAGGCGCTTATTGACTCGATGGATGAACCGGTCCTTTTTGAGATTCCGGGGGATTTCCGTGAGGAGTGGCTCAGAAAGCTGCGTGACGAAGTCCGGGTATTGACAGCCGAAAAGCTTTACCGCTATTTTTCCGAACACCCCCGCGATTACTCGCTGGAAGAAAAGCTGAAGCAGGAATTTGGCCGGGATGACCACGGCTTCTGGGAAAAGATGAACAAGGATTCCGAAAAACCGGACGAAAAAAGTGGACAGAACCCTGTTCGCCAGAGAGAGCAGAACTGGAAGGACCGGGCCGGAAGTACCCGAAAACTGCTGGTAACGTTCGGGCCGGAAGCATCAGATAAAAAAGGGAGCCTTGCCGCTGCACTTTCGTTTGAAGATGACAGCAGGACTGATTACAGGGAGTTTCTTCACAGGCTTTCAGCATTCCGCGAGGAAACCCGTATTGATCCGGACAGTTTTGATTATGGACTGTACCATCATGGACTCGAGCTGTATGGGAACGTACCGCTTATCGAAGAGAACGAGTACCGTGAAGTCTGCCGTATCGATGAACTTGTGATTGCTATAGACACTTCTGCTTCTACAAAAGGCATTCAGGTACAGAAATTTCTTAAGGAAACAGCCGCTGTTCTTTCTTCGCAGGAGACCTTTTTTCACCACGTAAACATTCATCTGATCGAGTGTGACAATCAGGTTCAACGGGACACTCACTTCACAGATGTAAGCGAAGTTGAGCGATTTGGAGGATTATTTGTTGTTCACGGAGGTATGGGGACGGATTTTCGCCCGGTATTCCGGTATGTAGAAGATATGCGAAGGCAGGGGAAACTTGAAAAGCCGCGCGCACTCCTGTATTTTACGGACGGATATGGTATTTTTCCAGAAGAGTCTCAGGACTATGAAACCGCCTTTGTTTTCTGCTCCGGAGAAGACTACGATGATACAAAGGTGCCCGGATGGGCACTGAAACTTTATACGAAGGATTTGGATATAACGAACATAAAAACCGATAAGAGTCCTGGCTGGCGGAGGCAGATATGAATATAAAAGAAGCAAAGCAGGAAATTATAAGAACTATCCGTGCATATCGCAGGAAAGATGAGACGGGGCTATATGAAATCTCACCCGAGATGCAGCGCCCTGTCCTTCTGATGGGACCGCCTGGCATCGGAAAAACTGCGATAATGGAGCAGATTGCCCGGGAATGCGGAATTCTGCTGGTTTCATATACCATCACTCATCATACACGTCAGAGCGCTGTCGGTCTGCCTGTGATATCCCATCGGACTTTTGGAACGAAAGAATATGCCGTAACAGAATATACTATGAGCGAGATCGTCGCATCGGTGTATGAGAGGATAGAACAGACCGGGATCAGTGAAGGGATCCTTTTCCTGGATGAGATCAACTGTGTGTCCGAAACACTGGCTCCGGCCATGCTCAGGTTCCTGCAGTATAAGACCTTCGGTACCCATAAAATACCTGACGGATGGATCATTGTAGCAGCAGGGAATCCTGTTCAGTACAATCGTTCTGCCCGTGAATTTGATATTGTCACACTGGACCGCGTAAAACGAATGGATATCGAGACAGATCTTGAGGTATGGAAAGAATATGCCTCCAAGGCAGATGTCCATGGAGCAATTCTTTCATACCTTACGCTTCGTCCGCAGAATTTTTATGTGATTCGTACAGAGCTTTCGGGACGCTATTTTGTGACTGCAAGGGGCTGGGAGGATCTGTCAAGGATGCTTAAATCCTACGAGCGGATGGGCGAACCTGTCACTGAACAGATGGCAGTACAGTATCTGCAGGATCCGGAAATTGCACGGGATTTCGTTCTCTATTATGATCTTTACCGAAAATACAAAGAGGTTTACCATGTATCTGAAATTCTGGACGGAGCCCCGGTTAAGGATCCGGACATGCTGAAAGGCATTCCGTTCGATGAGAAGCTAAGTCTTATCCGGCTTTTATCAGACAGCCTTCACGACGAATTTCGAAAGGCGGCAGAAGCTCTTAAAGTACAGGAGATTCTTTATGAATGGCTGTCCGGAATGAAAAATGAAGGATTGTCTGCAGCCGAAGACTTTGAAGAAGCCGGAGAGAGGATGAAAGAAGAATATATAGGAAAGAAGGAAGCCGGGATGCTGGCTCCTGATGAAATAAGGGCAGGCGCACTGGGACTTGCAGCATGGGAAGAACTTCTGAAGAATATTCGAGGAGCTGCAATGAAAGGCCGGTATTCCGGTTCTGGAGATGTGATGAAAAAACAGGGTTCTGACTATGAGGATGCGCTGGAAAAACAGGGCTCTGCCCATGAGGATGCGCTGGAAAAACAGGGCTCTGCCCATGAGGATGCGCTGGAAAAACAGGACTCTGCCCATGAAGATGCGCTGGAAAAACAGAGCTCTGCCCATGAGGATGCGTTGGAAAAACAGGACTCTGCCCATGAGGATACGTTGGAAAAAAAGAGCCCTGACTCTGACAATACCGGAACAGAACAGGCGCATGGTACGGAGAAAGCCGGGAAAAAAGAGAATGGATCCGATGTATCACGTAAGTGGTTCAACTGCAGGGAAGAAGCAAGGATTCACTCCACCGAAATGACCGATATGCATCTTACGAATGCCTTCTCATTTTTGTATCAGATCTATGGAACAGGGCAGGAGATCGTCATGCTTTTGACAGCCCTGAACACGGACGCATACTGCCTGAAGTTTATTGAAGAGTATGGGAACGAAGCATATGACAGATACAGTCAGCTGCTTCTCCTGCAGGACAGGTGCGAGAGTATCAGAAGGGAGATACTGAGAGTATAACGGATAATAGTTACATAATGCCGGTTCGTAAGCAGTTCAGCAGGCGTTGATCGGGAACATATAAGAGAAATAAAAGGGGCTGTGAAAAAGCAAGACTTTTTTCATAGCCCCTTATTTAAGATTGAAAAAGATATTGACATTATTAAAACATTAGTGTACTATGTAGTTAGTATACTAATACACAATGATGAGAGGAGCAGAGAATGACTATGAAATATAATGCCTCTGTGCCGATCTATCTGCAGGTAGTGGACTCTATCAGGGAAAAGATAGTCACCGGGAAAATGTCTCCGGGTGAAAAACTTCCCTCAGGACGTGATCTGGCCTTAATGTATACCATAAATCCGAACACTGCAGCACGGGTATACCAGACACTTGAACAGCAAAAGCTGCTCTTCACAAAAAGAGGACTGGGCTCTTTCGTAACGGAGGATCAGGAAAGAGTCATTGCCCTGAGGGAGGAAATGGCACAGGAGCTTCTCCGTGATTTCCTGGAAGGACTGGACAGGCTGGGAATATCCCGTGAAGATGCAATAGAAATGATCAAATTGCCTGCACCAGCCGCGAAGGGGCAAAAAGATACTGATTAAGAAAGAAGGTTAAAGTATGCTTGAAAGTAGAGAGATCACCAAAGTATTTGGACGCAAAACTGCGGTAGACCACATTTCACTTAAGCTGGAACCCGGGTATATTTATGCAATGCTCGGGCCAAACGGCAGCGGTAAAACTACATGGATGAAAATGGCAGCAGGCCTTATCAAACCTGCCTCCGGTGAAATGTATTATGCCGGACGCCCTTTGGATGTTAACAGCCGCCGGGACATCGCTTATATGTCCACCGAGCCATATTTTTATAACTGGATGACGGCTGCGGATGTGGGAAAGTATTATCAGGACTTCTTTGAGGATTTTTCAATGGAAAAATATCACCGGCTGCTGTCCGATATGGAGCTGACCGGGGATTTGAAGACAAGGTCACTTTCCTCCGGTATGATGGCCAAGCTGAAGATCGCGGTAACCATGGCCAGAGATGCCCGGGTCATAATGCTTGATGAGCCGCTCAACGGTATTGATCTTCTTGCAAGGGATCAGATCATGAAGAGCATCGTTGAAGCAGTTTCTCCCGACCGTATACTTCTGATATCAAGCCATCTTGTAGAGGAACTTGAGACTGTGGCGGATTACGCTGTCTTTATAAAACAAAGTCATCTGATCGAGGTCCGTGGTCTTGAAGAACTCAGGGCTTCCGAGGGCATTTCGGTGGTTGACAGATACCGCCGGATATACGCAAATGCAGGGGGTGAAAACGAATGAGCAAGCTTTTTAAATATGAATTCAGAAAAAGCCTTTTTTCAAAGCTGATATTTGTCGGGATCACCGGCGTGATGGAGATAGTATACCTGATCGGCTTATTTAGAGATCTTGAAGATATGATGGTGATCGGAATGCTTGGACTGTTCTTTACAGCCCTTGCCGGAATCTCTTTTATCGGCATTGAAAGTATTCTTATCCTTTACCGTGACCTGACTACCAAACAGAGCTATATGCTGTTCATGACACCGAATAACAGTTACAAGATTCTCGGATCAAAAGCCCTTGAGAATGCTTTCTCTGTACTTCTGTCGGGAGTTTTCTTCGGAGGGATGGCTGCCCTGGACTTTTTTCTGCTCGGCCGCAAAAACATTCAAATCAAAGATATTCTGGATATACTGACAAGCATGCTGAAGGAGGTTGATCCAAGGCTGCAGATTTCTGCTCCGGCACTGGCGGCACTTCTGCTTATGATACTGTGCTCCTGGGTGCTGCAGATCACAACAGGATATCTTGCAGTGGTTCTGGCCTGTACCTTCCTGTCAGGGAAGAAAGGGGCAGCCGTGATCAGTTTTGTTTTTTATATTGCCATAAGCATGCTGACGGGCTGGATCTCAAAAAAGATCCCCGGACCGAAAGAGGCGATACCACTTCTGATATTCGAAGCCTGCATCTTCCTGGCCTGGTCAATCGTAATGTACTTTATTACCGCATGGATCATGGATAAAAAACTCAGTGTATGATGTGCAAAGCAAGACAGGGTACGGTTCTCTGTCTTGCTTTTTTAAGACAGAGAACCGTACCCTGTCTTAATGATCACCCTGTTTAATTGTCAATAAACTTTCAAAGAAAAGAGATATGGAAATCATCTCTTTCTGCCAGAAAAACGGAAAATTCTGGGGTGATCCCGCACATCTGGATGAGTTCGTTCAGGGATTCAGTGACAGTGTAGAAGCTGCAAAAAAACTTGGCGCTTCAAATGTCATAGTCAGTGATGACTTTTATCCCACTGATCTTCCAAGGGAGCAGGTTCATGCAGCTATGGTGGAAGGCCTGAAGAGGCTCGCACCTCTTGCAGAGCAGGCAGGACTTAGGAACTGTCACGAAATTAATTGCACATCTTGCTTGTCTTTCCTTCCGATACTGCTGCCCGAAAAACACTTACATCCTTTACAAAAATACAATCCTTTACGTTAAATATAACTTATGATAGGATTAAGAATATCAGGAGGTGATTGGATGTTTACATTGAAAAACACATTTAATGAAATTATTGCGAATTCCGGGCCGGAGCTGTCACTTTTTTTCTCTCAGGAGATCATGAGTATGATCCCAGAGGAGTATCGTGACAGGACCATGCAGGAATTATCAGAAACACTGACAATGCCCTGGGGAGCTCCGGTCCCTGCAGATGATCTGGTAGCCGAAGCGAATATGGCTGCTCAGGGAGATCAGCTTTGGGATTTGATCCCTCTTTGGGATGCCAATCTTACCATTGACAGCAATGACCGTCATTCTGTCTGCCTTATGCGCCTGAAGAATATGCCGGAAGGCCTGAGGCCTGTGGTAATTATCTGCCCGGGAGGCGGATATGAATTTCTCTCTTTCGATTATGAAGGCATACAGATCGCCCGAAGGATGGAAGAAGCCGGTTATCGGGCGTTCATTCTGAATTACCGTGTAAGCCCCAACCACTATCCTGATCCCCAGCTGGATCTGATGTGCGCGATCAGGCATGTCCGTGCAAATGCAGAAAAATATCAGATCAGGAAAAATGATCTTATGGTTCTGGGGTTTTCCGCCGGAGGACATCTCTGCGCTTCCACGGCAGCTTTGTCGGATAAGCTTGAAGTAAAGTATGCAGAAGAAGCAGCTCGTTTTTGCCCTGAGGATGTTAAGGCCTATTGCGCTGAATCTGCAATTCCGGATAAGATATGCCTTTGCTATCCTGTTATCAGTTTCCTCGCGGAACAGCACGAACCAAGCTTCATTGCCCTGAGCGGTGGTGATGAATCTCTCAGAGAGCCGCTCTCGGTTGAAACACTCATTACAGACGCTTATCCCAAAACTTTCTTATGGACATGTGCAGACGATCTTCTGGTTCCTCCAAGTAACTCAGAACGAATGGCGCTTGCTCTTGATAACAGCCATGTTCCGCATCGCTTCATTATGTATCCGCAGGGCGGACATGGATGCAGTCTTGGCAAAGGCACCTCTGCAGAGGGATGGGCTGATGAAATGCTGCGCTTTATGCAGCCTGAATAAAAATAAGACAGGGGACGGTTCTCTGTCTTGCTTTTTGTGATTGTAACTTTGAAGTTACAATCTGAAAAACAAGACAGAGAACCGTCCCCTGTCTTATTAGAGTGCTGCTGTCGTTATAATTCAGGTCATCTGTCGTATAAGGCTCCGCAGCCAGGATCTCGTAGAGATCTCCTCCGGTAACGGATGCTATCTTTTCAGCGACACCCTTCGTTGTACCGGTAGCGGAAAAGTAAGCAACCAGGACATCCGAATGTTCTGCCTTATCAGTTGCATCACTCTCGGACTTTGATGTACCGGTGCTTTCAGCTGATTCTTTCTGCTCATCTGCAGTTGCCTCTGCCTCTTTCGTTTCTGCCTGTACACTGATCCCGCAGGCTGCAAGAACAGCAAGAAGAACTGCCATAATGATTGAATGAATTCTTTTCATAGAATTATTTCTGACCTCCATACTATTTAAGTTTGTTGTAATCTTCAGCGTTCACGGCTTCCAGCCATTCTGCGCCGGTTTCTTCCCTGTCTACCTCTATCTAAGGCACTGTCCACAAATAACTTCCGAAATCTGCTTGTCTAAATTCCGCCCTGACTGCGTTGTCGTCAGTCGCCGTAGCCCGCTACGCCTCCTTCCTCCGCCTTGCAGGGCGAAATTTATCCAGCGCATCTTTCGGAAGTTATTCATGTACAGTGCCTAAGTCGATCGCTTCCTCATTCCATACCTCTCCGAAAAGTACATCGTCATTGAGGTGCGCAAACATTGGTGCAAATTCGCCGAGCTGGTTTCTGCCGGCAGTCTGAACGATCTTCTCCGCCATGATGAATTTCCTCCTATTTACCGATCTTCTGGTCGCCTGTTGACCAGACGTGTTTTTCTTTTGCTGCTGCGGGCTTGTTCTGTGCCATAACGCCGGCAAGCGGATGCGGCACATAGGGCTCTTCAAGATAAATGATCTCTTCCGGTGTCAGAGAAAGATCCACTGCCTTTGCCGCACCTTCGATATGGTGAAGCTTCGTCGCACCGACTACCGGAGAAGCAACCTTTGTGAGGAGCCAGGCAAGTGATACCTCCGTCATGGAAACGTCATGCTTTTCCGCGAGCTCTGCAACACGGGCAATAATCACATTGTCCTTGTCTGCCGTTGCGTTGTATTTGAATTTTGCATAGGCGTCTTCTTCAGCACGTTTCGTCCCGCCTTCCCCGGGAAGCCTCGAAAGCCTGCCGGAAGCCAGGGCACTGTAGGGTGTAAGAGCAATGTTTTCTTCATTGCAGTAAGGAACCATTTCTCTTTCTTCCTCGCGGAATATAAGGTTATAGTGACCTTGGATGGAGACGAACTTTGCAAAGCCTTCTCTCTCTGCAAGAGCGTTTGCCTTTGCGATCTGCCAGGCAAAGCAGTTGGAAATGCCGATATATCTGGCCTTGCCTGCTTTCACTATGCGGTTCAGGCCGTCCAGAATGTCCTCAATCGGTGTCTGCCAGTCCCACATGTGATAGATATAAAGATCGACATAATCCATACCGAGATTCCGGAGGCTCGCGTTGACCATATTTTCTATATGCTGCTGACCGCTGATCCCCTGTTCGATCTCGTCCTGTGTTCTCGGCAGAAACTTGGTGGCAACAACCACATCTTCACGCTTCGCAAAATCCCTAAGAGCTCTTCCTACATACTGTTCGCTGGTGCCGCTCTGATAACCTATGGCGGTATCATAGAAATTGACCCCGAGGTCAAGCCCGCGTTTAATGATCTCTCTTGTATGTTCCTCATCGATGGTCCAGCTGTGCTGGCCTCGTCCGGAATCACCGAATCCCATACATCCCATGCAGATCCGGGATACATTTAAATCTGAATTGCCGAGTTTTGTGTATTTCATGTAAGAACCTTCTCCTTTACTATGATGTTTGTCTATAGTTACCTGATTTATTATTCTCCTAACAGCCTGATCAGGCAGCTGTAAGTGAGCTCATAAACGGTTTGATAAACGTAGTTGATACCTGCTTCCTTCATGGCGAACTTCTGTTTTTCTGTGACTGCTGTATAAGGGTATATTCCAAACATGAAGGGGTAGAAGGTGTAGATGAAGTTTTGAATGTCGTTCACACTCATGTCCGGGCAGAACTTTTCAAGCAGCATGCACATCAGGTGCAAGGAGTGCCCATAAGACTGCTTAAAAGCATTAAGCTGCTCCTGACGGCTGTTCGCTTCCATGTCGTAATTATTCATGGAGAGGAGTTTTAAAAGCTGTTCCCGTCCGGCAAGGGACGAAGCGATATGCTCAGACAGCTCAGCTTTTGTAAGCTTCTCATTCCCATCCAGTATGGCGGTAAGGTCCTCATTCCAGCGATCGTATTCACGCTGAAAAAGAGCCAGGAAAATCTCTTCCTTTGTCTCAAAGTAGTTGTAGATGGTGGGACGGGAAAAAGAGGTGATATTTCCTATCTCCTTAAGCGTGATCTCACGGAAGCTCATCGTCCGGTACAGCTGCTCACAGGCATTGATTATTTCTTCCCTTTTCAGGGCGATTTGCTCCTGTGTTACTTTTCTCATTATCTGATCCTCATCTCTTTATTTATGCTGACACCGTGTCAGTATCTTTATTGTACATACATTCTGACACGATGTCAATAATATTTTGCCGTTACTACTCACGGCCGTAAGGAAATATACTCTGCTCTGCCATGCTTGCATGAGCAGAGCAGAGTATATTTCCTTACGGCCGTGAATAGCCAATTTGACTCGCAGGCTCCCCGGTGCGACAGAAAAGAACGTGTAAAACAACGTTCTTAGATAAGTAACATTTTGCTTATTTTTCACGGATTGACGGGGATGCTGTATATATGATATTATACTGGGATAGTTAGCTTAGCGAAACTGCCGAAGTTTCTGAGTATACATTGCATTGCAGACCCGGCATACAGAACGGTGCAGATCTGACACACAGCGAGGTGCCAATCTGGTATACAGAGAAGTGCAGATCTGGTAAACAGCGCAGTGCGGAGCCGTCACACCGGATCGTAATTCCGGCTTCATGGAGGATAATCTTTAAAATGAAATTATCAAAAAGAATCGGCCTTATTATATTATCTGTTTTTTTTGCTTTTTCGGTTCCTGAATCAAAAAACGTTCAGGCGGCAGGAGAGAGTGCCACGCGGGAATTCTTTGCCATGGACACTGTAATGGCTGTAAGTGTCAATGGCAAGAATGCTGAAGATGCAGCGGATGCTATGGTAGATATAGCAGGCAGGATCGATGCAGAGCTTTCGACCGGGAATGAAAAGAGTGAAGTTTCAGTCATAAATGCCGCAGGAGAAGGTGTCCTTACGGAAGATGGTATGGTGCTGATGAAAAGAGCCCTTTCTTTATATGAAGAATCCGGCGGCCTTTTTGACATAAGCATTTATCCTGTAATGGAACTTTGGGGCTTTACTACGGGAGATTATCATGTTCCTGAGGCAGCAGAGCTTGATGAAGCCATGAAGCTTGTCGATGCATCAGCAATCGTATTTGATGAAAAGTCCGGCGAGGTGAAGCTGCCTGAAAAGGGAATGAAGATTGATTTTGGAGGGATCGCAAAGGGCTATACATCTGCCTGCATGACAGATACACTCAGGAAGATGGGCATAGAGAGCGCTCTTGTTAACCTGGGCGGCAATGTTCAGGCGTTGGGAAGCAAACCGGACGGGAGCAAATGGAGAGTGGGGATACGCGACCCGGAGGATGACAGCGGTATGCTTGGCGTTATTTCAATTTCTGATCTTGCAGTGATCACATCAGGCGGGTACGAACGCTTTTTTGAAGAAAACGGAGAGAGATATCACCATATTATCGACCCAAGGACAGGCCATCCTGCCGAAAGCGGGCTTATCTCTGTCACAATAGTGAGCAGTGACGGGGTTCTTGCGGATGGGCTTTCCACTTTTCTCTATATAGCAGGTGAAGAAAAGGCGGTTGAATTCTGGCGGGATATGGACGAAAAGTTCGATATGATACTTGAACGTGAGGACGGTACACTTGTGATATCCGAGGGAATTGAGGACATTTTTAACAGCGAACGCAGCTTAGAAGTAGTAAAACGGTGAAATATTTTGATAACCTCATGATGGCAGATTACGGTTATAAATTGTAATAAAAATCGAATTGATTGTAATAAAAATCGAACTGATAAGCCGTAATGATGATTCGGAGTGAGAAAAAGAAAGGCAATATCAGGATGGCAAAGAAAGCTGCATACTGCGGAATGCTCATTGCGCTGGCGATGATATTCAGTTACGTTGAGGCCCTGATTCCCATAAACTTTGGTGTTCCGGGAATAAAGCTGGGTCTTGCAAATCTGGTTGTTTTGTATGGGCTATATATGATGAATCCTGCAGAGGTTCTTATGGTTTCTGTTTCCCGTATACTACTGATGGGATTCATGTTCGGAAACGGGATGTCGATAATCTACTCCCTGGCCGGCGGACTGTTAAGCTTTGCGGTTATGCTTTTGCTGATCCGTACAAAAGCTTTCTCAGAAATCGGCATAAGCATCGCAGGAGGGGTCAGTCATAATATTGGCCAGATCCTGACAGCTGCTGTTGTGCTCAGGTCACCTCAGCTGTTTTATTACCTTCCTGTCCTGATAGTTTCAGGTACAATAACAGGAGCATTAATGGGAATCATCTCCCAACGTATCCTGATAATATTGAAAAAGGCCAAGTAAGACAGAGAACCGTCCTCGTCATAGAGATTGAAAATATACTTTGTTTCTATTATACTTTGTATTGTAAAAAAACAGCATCATGGATATTTCAGGCATTATGAGGTGAGTATATGTTCAGAAGAATGAGGAGATTCAAACAGCAGATTTCAGATGAAGAGTGCGCGGAGATCCTTACGAGGGCGACTTCGGGTGTACTTGGTCTTTTGGGGGATGATGGATACCCATATACAGTTCCGCTGAGCTTTGTATATAAGAAGGGTGAAGACGGATCTTTCGGGACTCTAAGCTTTCACTGTGCCCGGGAAGGCCATAAGGTCGATGCTGTACGCAGGAATCCGAAGGTCTCTTTTACAGTGATCGACCGTGATGAAGTTATGCCAAAGGAAAGGACGACCAAATTCTGCTCGGTGATCGTTTTCGGCACGGCAAGGATATTGGAGGATGAAGATGAAATGCGCAGGGCAGCGAATTCACTTGGAGCTAAATACT
Organism: Blautia sp.; assembly: GCA_017459635.1. Lineage (GTDB taxonomy): Bacteria > Bacillota > Clostridia > Lachnospirales > Lachnospiraceae > Blautia_A. The sequence goes on from JAFUCO010000061.1 coordinate 19,793, forward strand.
CAGGCGGTTTCGAGGATCTGTATATGCAGGAAACCGAGGAAACTATACATGCCGGAACGCTCTGCTGCATAGAGGTAAAAATAGATCACATGACAGGGAAGATCGGCAGACAGATACTTCTTGAAAGGCAGAGGACGCAGTAAACTCTGAGACAGGCTGATATCCGGCAGCCTGTCTCAGAGTTTTTTATTTGAACTATTCACGGCCGTAAGGAAATATACTCTGCTCTGCCATGCTTGCATGAGCAGAGCAGGGCAGAGTATATTTCCTTACAGGGTCTGAGCCCTTCATGAGGAATCTTTTTCGCAAAGCGGCGGTGAAGCCCGTAAGGGCGAGATTCCGAATGGAGGGCTCAGACCCAACCGCTTGCGGTTGGGCCGTAAACAGTAACGAAAGAACTGAAGTGCGCTGAATTGTTAAAAAAAATACTTGCATTTTCTTTGCAGTATGTTATAATCAGGTCATGAAGCCGAAACGTTTCGGTTTTGCTTACGGAAAGTGACTTTTGTGATTCTATCTTGAAGAAGAGGAGGAGAAACATGGCAACGAATGCTGTTCTGGCCCCGACTATCAAACTGAACTCGGGGAACGAGATGCCCTGCATCGGTATGGGAACATTTGGTTCCGACCGTTTTACACCCGAGCAGGTGTCAAATGCTGTTGCAGGTGCCATCCGCTGCGGATACCGTCTGTTTGACTGCGCGGCATGCTATGGCAATGAGGATCAGATAGGTGAAGTCTTTAAAAATGCGTTTGATGAAGGCGTTGTAGAAAGAAAAGACCTGTTTATCATGACAAAGGTATGGAATGATATGCACAGGGAAGTAGAAAAATCCTGCCTGAAGAGCATTGCTGATCTTCAGTGTGATTATGTGGATTTGTATTTTATCCACTGGCCATTCCCGAACTATCATGCACCGGGATGTGACGTGGATTCCAGAAATCCCGATTCCAGGCCTTTCTCTGTAGCCGAATTCATGGATACCTACAGGCAGTGCGAAGAACTGGTACGTAAGGGACTCATCCGTCAGATCGGTATTTCAAACCTTACCATTCCGAAGCTTGAAGCCGTTTATGACAAGATGGAGATCAAACCTGCCGCCTGTGAGATGGAGCTTCATCCGTGCTTCCAGCAGCAGGAACTGTTTGACTGGCTTGTGGCTCATGATATTCAGCCGATAGGCTTTATGCCGCTTGGTTCACCGCAGAGACCGGAGAGGGATATTGTGGCTGAGGACATTGCTGACATGAAGATTCCGGAGATGGTCGAGCTTGGCAAAAAGTACGGTGTTCATCCTGCAACGATCTGCCTGAAATGGGCCGTTCAGAGAGGACAGATACCGATCCCGTTCTCAATCCATGAAGCAGAGTATGTGAGCAACCTTAACTGTGTACATACCACTCCGATTTCAGACGAGGATATGAAGCTCATCGCTACACTTGAGAAGAATAATCGTCTGGTAAAAGGTCAGGTATTCCTGTGGCCGGGCGCAAATGACTGGCATGACCTCTGGGACGAGGATGGCAAGATCGTTGACTGTCCGGATGCCTGACAGCATATTTCTGTAAAATAGTAAAAGCCTGCGGGATCATTCCCGCGGGCTTATTTTACTTGAAGTAAGGCAGCTGCAGATTGAACCGATGGTCTGTACCAGCCGCACGATTCACATCCGAACTTTATAGTCTGTACCAGCCGCGCGATTCACCCCCGAACCTTATAGTCTGTACCAGCCGCGCGATTCACCCCCGAACTTTATAGTCTGTACCAGCCGCGCGATTCACCCCCGAACTTTATAGTCTGTACTAGCCGCGTGATTCACCCCCGAACTTTATAGTCTGCACTTGCCGCCCGGTCCGCTCACGAACTTATGGCCTGCATTTTCCGCATGGTTCATATCCGAGCTCGATGGCCTCTTCCCTTGTGCCGGTAAAGGCGACCCGGTTTCGCGGATTTACAGCACCTGCCATTTCGCACTCGGGTCGATGAAATTTGAAAGAGCTTCCATTAAGGACATAGGTGACGTCTTCAGGTATTTCCGCTGCCGTCTCCCTTTTTACTAAGTCTTCATCATACGTGCCGCCCGAGAGATCGTCCGAACAGGCCTTGTTCCAGATTATGCTTCCGCCGGGGACGAAGGATGCGGTTATGGTTCCCTGCCTGTCGGTGCGATATACCGAAATACCGGAAGTTCGGATCCGTTCCATCGTGCGTTTTGAAGGATGTCCCCATTCATTGTCGATCCCGCAGCTTATAACAGCGCTTGAAGGCTTTACGGCAGAAAGAAAGCTCCAGGATGTTGACGAACTGCTTCCATGATGGCCAAGCACCAGAATGTCCGAAGAAAGAGAGACTCCCGAATCAATAAAGCCCTGTTCGCCGTCAGATGTAAGGTCGCCGGTAATCAGCAGACGGCTGTCATTCCGGGAAACCGATATCACGATAGACCGGTCATTCTCTTTTTCGTGATAAAGGCCATCGGAAAGTACACGTATTTCGGTGCCGCCAAGCGAGAAGGTTTCATCTCTGGAAGGACTGTGCATTACATAACCGTGCTCCTGTATCTTTTTCATCAGAGAATCATAAACGTTTGTCCCGGGATCATAATCCGGTCCCCAGATCTCAAGCACAGGAAACACATTCAAAACACCGGCAAGACCGCTGACATGGTCGAGATCATAATGGGAAGCAATTACAAGGTCGAGGCGCGAAACACCAAGTTCTTTAAGATATGAGACAACAAATCGCGAACTCTCAGGGCCGCCGCCGTCGTAAACTGCATATTCCCCATCCGATTCCAATAGAACGCAGAGCCCCTGGCCTACATCAAGAAAATGAGCAGTAAATACCCCGGTATCCCCGGCGTATGCAGAGAAAGACAGAAGAATAAATAAAATTATTGCAGCGATAACGGATCTTTTCTTCATGAAAACTCCTTATGGTAAGTGTGGAAAATCGAAAAGCAAAGAGTTATAATAAATATATAACAGCTGAATAAATCCAGTCAAGCCGGACTCAAATGATGAATGCTAACCAGTAATTGTTTTTGCCGGAAAACAGTACTTGACAAATCGATTTACTGTGATATAATCTCTATAAACTATAAAACATATAAGAATAGTAGGAATAGGGAGGTAATTATGGCAAGGATATTTGAGAGCACACTGGACCTGATTGGAAATACACCGCTTGTTGAAGTAAAAAAGATAGAAGAGGCCGAAGGACTCGAGGCCAGAATCCTGGTAAAGCTGGAATATTTCAATCCGGCGGGAAGCGTCAAGGACCGTATCGCGAAAGCTATGATCGAAGATGCTGAGAAAAAGGGGATACTTAAGAAGGGCTCAACGATTATAGAGCCTACTTCGGGCAATACCGGAATAGGATTGGCAGCGATTGCTGCGGCAAAGGGATACAGAGCGATCCTTACAATGCCTGAAACGATGAGTGTGGAACGCCGCAATATCCTTAAAGCATACGGAGCAGAGATAGTACTGACTGACGGAACAAAAGGCATGAAAGGAGCCATAGCAAAAGCAGAGGAGCTCGCCAAAGAGATTCCGGACAGCTTCATTCCGGCACAGTTTGACAATCCGGCTAATCCTCAGATTCATCGGGAGACGACTGGACCTGAAATCTGGAATGACACGGATGGAGACGTCGACTTTTTCGTTGCCGGTATCGGCACAGGTGGAACTATCACCGGAGCAGGAGAGTTTCTAAAGAGCAAAAAGGCTGATGTCAAGGTAGTGGCAGTGGAACCGGCATCCTCTCCGGTACTGTCGGAAGGCAAGGCGGGCCCGCACAAGATTCAGGGAATCGGTGCAGGCTTTGTCCCTTCAGTTCTTAATACGGATATATATGATGAGATCATCACGGTGGAGAATGAGGATGCTTTTGAGACATCACGCAGGCTGACTGCTCTGGAGGGGATTCTTACCGGTATTTCATCCGGCGCTTCATTATATGCAGCAATTAAACTCGCAAAAAGACCGGAAAACAAAGGAAAAACTATAGTTGCCCTTCTTCCTGACAGCGGTGACAGGTACTATTCAACACCACTGTTCACGAAATAATACAGCGGTTGACAGGTATTATGAACATCATTGTTCACGAAATAATACAAAAGCTGCAGGTGCTGCGCAGCACCGCTGTTCATGAAATAATACAGGAGCTACAGGTGCTGTCAGGCACTGCTGTAAACGATATAAAAGGGCAGGAGGACAGATAAGGAGGAACTAATGCGGATTTCGACGAAAGGGAGATATGCATTGCGTTTGATGCTCGACCTGGCCTGCAACAATACGGGGGTGCCTGTCCGTCTTAAGGATGTTGCAAAGAGGCAGGATATTTCGGAAAAATACCTGGAACAGATAATCTCTGTTCTGAGTAAAGCAGGTTTTGTCCGGAGCGTTCGCGGCCCTATGGGAGGATATCTCCTTGCTTCTGACCCTGCAGAGTATACTGTGGGAATGATCCTGAGGCTCACTGAAGGCAGCCTTGATCCCGTAGCCTGTGCAGAGACTGCAGGACTTTGCGAACGTGAGAATGAGTGTGTTACCAGGTTGGTGTGGAAAAAAATGAACGATGCCATTACAGGGGTAGTAGATGGCATAACACTGGAAGATCTGGTCGAGTGGCAGAAGCAGGCATCGGGAGACTATGTGATCTGAATACATAAATACATGAATACATGGGCAGGTTTTTTGTGCTGAATCCTCAGCTCAGAGAACCCGCCCATGTATTACTTTGTAAGCGTTTCCGTCCCGGAGCAGTCGGAGAAAAAGACAGGCATGATGCACAGACTATTTGTGGACAATACCTTAGTCCGTCACTGAATTCAGTAGTTGAAAGCCCCTTCATATCTGTTGCAGCGCTCTTTAAACCGGGACTGGTCTTTGCAGGTGCTGCATCTGTCACAGAATTCCTGCGAATAGCATGTGGCGCACTGGCATTCGCCGCACAGGCTGCGGTCATACAAAGATGTCAGAGTGTAGGGACGGGGCTCTTCGGTTTCTTCCTTTTTCATATTACGTTACCTCCCGGAAAAAGCAGATTTGATCAGAAATAAGACAGGGGACGGTTCTTTGTCTTATTTTCACCGTAAGACAGGGGGACGGTTTTCTGTCTTTTTTCAGCGGATACCTATGATGTTATTATATTCTTATATTCAGGAAGCGTCAAGGAGACAGGCCTGCTGTATTTATTGATACTCCTGTTTATGTTACAGGTCACACCCTAACCAGACCATATGTATTATTGCATAACAATCAAGAGCAGGTTTTCCTGCTCTTTTTTTGCTGTCTGTGTTTGTTCGCTCACCCTATTATTTTCTTCACCCCCTCGTTCCCAAAAGCAGTAAA
>JAFUCO010000062.1 GCA_017459635.1 Blautia sp.
CTTCCGAAAGATGCGAAGGATAAATTTCGCCCTGCAAGGCGGAGGAAGGAGGCGCAGCGGGCTGCGGCGACCGACGACAACGCAGTCAGGGCGGAATTTAGACAAGCAGATTTCGGAAGTTATTTGTGGACAGTGCCTTACCTTTACGTAAAACTGCATTCCATCAATGTGCTTCTCCCGTCAGAATAACTCGGCCTCGTTTTCAATCAAATCCTGAACAAGATACCTATAGTCCATGTTTTCAATACCATAACTACCGTCATTAATCTGCTGAGCGAGTTTGCTTTTGTAGTAGATATCCATTGCCTGGCGGATCGGGATTCCCTTCACTTCTGCCAGATGATTGATGATTTTCTCCTCCAGCAGTTCTTTATATGTTCTGTCTAGTTTTTCCTTTTCTATCATCTTGACACCTCATATGATTCTTTGAACTTCACCGCAGTGTCGATAATATCTTGTGTCAAAAATGCAATCTGATCATTCTTCCGGAAATAGCGAAGTTCATCCAGTGTCCGCTCTTCATCCCAGATTCCATCCATAAACATGCTGACACACTTAAAAACATCATCATTGGCTACATTTCCAATGACAGCATCATAATTCCGGTAGACATCTTTTCCATTCCGGCAATCCACGACAAATTGAAGCCACTCTTTATCGGTATCTGTAAACTGCTTTACACGAAACTCTGAAAGGTCTCCTATCTCGTAGACATTTACTATCCCCAGTCTCGACAGACGCATTCCCTTACGCGCTGCCCATCTTTCAGCCTGCTTTGGAAAAGAAGTCGTATAAAACCCGACGCCAAAATCCAAATATGCTTTTGAATGTTTAATATCCGGTTTCTGTATTTCCATTGTGGTACCGTGATAGACAATCATACCTGAACTCCCTTATCTTTTACGAATCCTGTAATATCCTCTACAAGATACTGCCTTCCTTGCGTATGCAACACATCATAAAATGGCAGAATATAGTCATCCAGGATTCCCGTTTCATCTAGTATCTGATATACACGCCTGTAAGGTCTTCCCCAGTCGTCCGCCAGCGCATGAATCAGAAATACTGCAAATTCCAATGTTTTTCTATCCATAGCACACCTCTCAAATCTTCGCCAGAAGATCAACCTTCACGGTCTTCATGCAGCCAGAATAGCTGTGAAGTAAGCCCCGCGCTGTATTCCATCATTTTGTTTCACTCCCGGACTCGTCACCTGGCAAAACTTCCATAATGTCTCCAACATCACAATGCAGGACTTCACAAATGCGCAGTATCACATCCATGGATATCGTTTCATCTCTGCCAAGCTTCGCCATCGTGTTGGATCCCATTCTGGTCATTTCCCGAAGATCGGTCTTATTCATTTTTCGATCAATCAACATCTTCCATAATTTGTTGTAGCTTATTTTCATGCCTGGTTTCCTCTTTAATCTATTTGAACATAAATGCATGTATCTACTCCACCATGTCCAATATTAGCACGAGAGCACGAAAAATACAATCATAAAACTTGCGATATCTACATTTTTAATTGCTCTACTTGCAGAATTACTGTCGGAAAGAGGTCTGAAAATACAGATTATGAAAGAAACCAGGTCTGATGACCGGACTGGGACTATATAAGACAGGGGACGGTTCTCTGTCTTATTCGGCCTGACCATTCTGGTTACGGCAGTTGGTCCTGCCATGTCTGCATGAGCAGAGAAGAGTATATTTCCTTACAGGGTCTGAGACCTTCATGAGGAATCTTTTCGCTAAGCGGCGGTAAAGCCTGTAAGGGCGGGATTCCGAATGGAGGGCTCAGACCCAGCCGCTTGCGGCTGGGCCGTAAATAGATAATATGAACATAATTGTAAAGGTTTTACGGAGTTTACTATAATTACTGTGGTTTGTATGCATCTATCCCAAGTTTTCCAAAGGTATGGCCGCTTTGATAAACCGCGAGCGCCTGGTCCAGCAGGGAAAGTGAAAGCAGCGCGCCTGTGCCTTCACCCAGGTGAAGTCCTGCGGATATACATGGCTTTAATCCAAGTTTGCCAAGCACTATTCCCGCCGCTGCCTCCTTCGAAACGTGGGAAGCGATAAGCGCGTCCCGGGCTGCAGGGCACAGTTCCACCGCCATAAACGCTGCCACGTTCGTTATCAGCCCGTCAAGAATAACCGGAATCCCAAGAGCCGCACCGCCAAGGCAGGCTCCGCACAGAGCAGCGATGTCAAATCCACCGACTTTTGAAATTATGTCGATTGGGTCTTCAGGATCAGGATCGTTTACCGATAGAGCCTGCTCAATAGCATGAATCTTTCTCTTAAGTCCATCGTCTGACAATCCTGCCCCGCGTCCGGCCGCTTTCTCCGGTAAAATCCCGAGAGCTGCGCAGACGACTGCCGCTGAAGTAGTTGTATTCCCTATTCCCATCTCGCCAAGGAGCAGAATATCTGCCCCTGCAGAAACCGCCTCTTCTGCAGCACGGACTCCGGCAAGTACAGCTCTCTCACATTCCTCCCGCGACATGGCTCTCCCGGAGGAAATGTCATCCGTACCCCGCCGGATTTTCCGGTCCAGCACACCATCAGGAGTGTCATTCTTCATCCCTATATCTATCGCAGTTATTCCGCATCCGGCTTTCTCAGCCATAAAGCTTGCAGTACTGTCTCCGCGCCCCAGCGCGGCTGCAACTGCGGTTGTGGCACTCTCATCAGTCTGGCTTACTCCCCTTCTGATCACGCCATTATCGGCACAGAACACAAGGAGCTGCCTGTTTTCGAGAACAACATCAGCTTTCCCTGTAATTGCCGCGATCCTCGAAATGTCATCCTCAAGGACTCCAAGGCTTCCCAGAGGCTTCGCCAGGGAATCCCATTGTCTTCTTGATTCCAGATAAACCGCCCTGTCGGCCGGTCTGATTTTGCTGATCAGGTTTTCTATCATCATCTTTTCGTGGCTTTTCATAATCGTTTCTGTATAGTTTTGTTATTCCAGTTTATCTTGTCAGGATTTCTATTATAATCTTTTCATGCTTTTCATAATCGAACCCGTATAGTTTTGTTATTCCAGTTTATCTTATCAGGTTTTTTATTATAATCTTTTCATGGCTTTTCATAACGGATTCTGTATGGTTCTGTTATCTCTTTTATATTTATAGTGCACAGCTGCACTTACAAATCTTTCTGCCATGGGGATCTCCCCACCCCAGTGCAGATGAGGAAAAGCCGCATACATTGTTTTCGAAGCAAAACCGCATTTCCATGACCGTCTGCCCGGTTTTACTGCTGTCAGACAGCTGCCGCAGTCTGTGCTGTCCCAGTAATGGAACTCATGTGCCGGAATCTGCTCTCCCCGGCGGAAAAGCAGTGAGTCTTCTTCTGCATGAAGCTTCAGATATCCAAACCTTACCGGCGCTCCAGTCCGGTATCCTCTCCCCGGCAGTATTCCAACCATTTCAAAATCCGTTTTTCCGGACTTTGCCGGATCTGCGTGCAGGCTGCTTTTATGCCCTCTCTCCAGCTCCTGCCTGGGCAGGCTGTGTTTGCATTTTTCCTCATGCAGAAGCCGGCTGCGTTTGCATTTTTCTTCCTGCTTAAGCAGGCTGTGTTTGCATTTTTCTTCCTGCTGAAGAAAGCCGCGATCATATTGCCCCTCCAGTTCCTGCTGAAGATACAGAAAGCCTCCGCATTCCGCGACTACCGGCATTCCGGAAAGAATAGCTTTCCGGATACTGTCCCGCATTTCTATGTTCCCGGAAAGTGTTTCCGCATAAAGCTCCGGATATCCTCCTCCCAGATACAGGCCATCAGCCGCAGGCAGGGCATGGTCGGTCATTGGGCTGAAAAATACTATCTCCGCGCCGGCTTCCTGAAGCGCATCAAGATTATCCTGATAATAAAAAGAAAAAGCCTTGTCCCTGGCTATGGCGATCCGGCAGAAAAAATGTGAGCTGCTCTTGCCGACATGATTCACATCTGATGCAGCTCCCTGCCCTGTCACTGGTTCTTCCTTTACAGTCACGGATGATTTATCAATATGCGAATACTTCCCTGCAATATCCTCAGTTTTCAATACTCCATCAATGTATGCATGCTCTTCACGGACATCCGCATTTTTTAATGCTCCATCAATATCTGCATGCTCTTCATGGACATTCTCAATTTTTAACAGTCCGTCAATATCTGCATGCTCTTCACGGATATCAGCAATTTTTAACAGTCCGTCGATGTCTGTATTCTCTTCCCAGGCTTCTGCAACCGCACTGCATTTTTTATCAAAGTCTTCTATCTCTTCTGCTTCCACAAGGCCAAGATGCCGCGATTCTATTCCCGCTTCGTCAAGATGAGGGATGAAACCAAGTACCGGAAGGCCCGTTTCCTTCTCAAGCATGTCCTTATAGTAGCCGAAAAGCGCAGGCTTTATGTCATTAAGCACAAATGCTTTGATCTGACACGGTTTTCTGAAAGCAAGCATCCCGCAGGCATTGGCGGCCAGAGTAAGCCCCTGTCCCTTTGGCCGAAGTATAAGGATGGCCGGCGTTTCAGTTACCCTCGCAACATCCCAGGCACTGGCCTCTGTGCTCTTATTAAGCCCGTCATAATAGCCCATTGCCCCTTCTATAACCGCTATATCGCCCTCAGAACGCGAGATCGTCCTCCTTACACCATCCTCACCCTGCATGAACATGTCAAGGTTTCTGGCCGGAATCCCCGTGATGCGAGTATGAAACATCGGGTCGATATAATCGGGGCCGCTTTTAAGGCCGACTGTCCTGAATCCCCGCCTTTTAAGCGCCAGCATAAGGCCGCATGAGGCAATCGTTTTTCCGCTCCCGCTTTGCATGGACGCTATCATTATTCGTTTCATCCTTACTGCTCCTATAACTTGGACGCTGTCATTATTCGTTCCATCCCTACTGCTCCTGTAACATGGACGCTGTCATTATTCGTTCCATCCTTACTGCTCCTGTAAATAAGCCTGGCCTGTATTTATTTGTCCGGCTCTTATTTAAATGACAAAGCGCATGTCATGATCCCGATATAAGAAATACCGGATTCTGTGCGTCCATCATATGAAGCGCTCCGACTTTTCTTGTCCGGCTTACGCTCACCTGTGTTACCGATGTTGTATATCCCAGGCCTTCCAGACATGTGACAGCTTCATTTAGAGTTTCAAGTGTGACCGCTGAAATACACACTTTCGCTTTTGGATTAGCCCTGTGTGCCATATCTATGATACTTGCCAGCTGTCCGCTGCTTCCCCCAACAAAAACCGCGTCCGGTGCCGGAAGTTCATCCATACCACAGGGCGCTTCTGCGCACACAATATGCATGTTCCAGGCGCAGAACTTTGAGCGGTTCCTTTCCATGAGTTCAATGGCTTCAGCCTTCCGCTCGACCGCCCAGACGCTTCTTGAACAAAGGGCAAGTTCCACGCTTACACTCCCTGTTCCGGCTCCTATATCCCAGCACACATCTTCGTCCGTCACACCGAGCTTTGACAGTATTACTGCTCTTACCTCCTGCTTAGTCATGGGGACTTTTCCCCTTATAAAGGCATCATCCGGGATTCCCGGAGTTCTTTTCTGATACAATGGTGCTCTGTCAACCAGCAGCACATTAAGCTCCGAAAAGGCATATCCGGCTCCCTCAGCGGCTGTTATTTCTGTAATTTTCTCCCCTTCTGTTCCCAGATTTTCTCCTATAGTTACACCAAGTGCTCCAAGCCCTGCACCAGCAAGCGCCTCACAGATATAGCATGCGCTTTTCGCCCCTCCGGTCAGGAAAAAAACAGGTTTTGCCTTCATTATCTCATAGACAGGATCGCAGTCAACTCCATGGGCTGAAGCAATATTCCAGTCCTGCCAGGGCTTTTTTATCTTTGAAGAAAAATACTGAAGGCTTGAAATCCCCGGCAGCACTTCGGCTTCTATGCCATTTTCCTCAAGAAGCGGAAGCAGACCCGCGGCTCCGGAGTAAAAACCGGAGTCGCCGGAGACCAGCACGCATGCATTCTCCGGCTTCCTTTCCTTAAGGATCGCGGCTATCTCATGCGGCCTGTATTCCTGGATCCGTTCAGCCGAAGTATCCGGCAGTTCCTTTAACACCCGTCCCGCGCCTATGCAAATCTCAGCCTTACATACTGCTTCATAGGCCCGGCTTGTCAATGTCCGGTGACCGCATCCTGTGCCAGCAATAACAACTTTCATCTTCAGCCTCCATAAGTATCTATATTCGGTCAGGAGCAAGTGTTCCTGCTGTTCCTGACAGTAACACTCATTTACCGTTATCTTTTCACGGCCCATCCTCAAGCGGCTGGCCCTGAGCCCTCCATTCGGAATCTCGCCCTTACGGGCTCCTTCGCCGCTTCGCGTCTGGATTCCTCATGAAGGGCCCAGACCCTGTAGGAACATTTACTCTGCTCTGCTCATGCAGACATGGCAGATCAGAGTAAATATTCCTACGGCCGTGAATGGTAAACATTTACCCGAAAAGCTCCAGTACTTTCTCCATAGGCATCCCGTAATCAGCAGGACGACGGATCAATATCACCTCGGTGCCTGTCCGCAGGGCAGCCTCCTTTTTCTCGGCAAAGCCCCCGTTTTTTCCACCGTCCTTTGTGACCATATATCTTATCTTATACTGCCTCAGCAGCGCCTCATTGAGTTCAACCGAAAAGGGCCCCTGCAACGCCAGAATATTTCTGTGAGGTATCCCCAGTTTTTCACATTTTGTGATTGCCTCATGTGTCGGAAGAACGCGCGGATACAGTCTCTCAGAAGGAATGTCAGCAAAACAATCCAGTTCTCCGGAACCCGAAGCGATCATTATATTCCCGGGCTTCTCTTTAAGAAATTCGGCCGCTTCACGACTGCTGCCGACAATGATGCACGTATCAGTTAAATCGTCAGATGACTCACGCATCACTCTGTAAAGCAAAGTACCTGTCCTGCCGCATACTGTCTCCAGGTTGGCTGTGATCTCCCGGGCATAAGGATGCGTTGCATCGATGACACAGCCGTATTCCTTCACCAGATCTTCTATCTCTGCTTCGCCCAGTCTTCCCGTAGTGACATGGCAGTTAATATTCTTAAGTTCTTCGGCACCTAAAGGGGTAGCGGTGCTTACTGCAATTTCATGTCCCCTGTCCGTTAATTTCTGAGCTAGAAGCCGCCCCTCTGTAGTACCACCAAAAATAAGTATTTTCATATTCTTATCAACGTTTTATATCTGTCTATTACAAGGCATAGCTGTATAATTGCAGCTGTATAATCTCAGCTGTTACATTCCCCTTTATATCCTCGCGGCGTAACCATTTTTCCACCGATGTTTCGGGTTTCAGACGATCCTATAAAGACGGTGCAGAACATATCAAGTTCAGTTTTTTTAAGCTCAGCAAGTGCAGTAACATGCGCTTCTTCGCCTTCACGTCCAATGTTTCTTACCCATCCGCAGACAGTATCCGGTGCCCTGTATTCAAGTAGAATATCACACGCTCTTTCCAGATGATGAGGTCTTTTTTTCGAACACGGATTGTAGATCGCGACCGAAAAATCCCCTTCCCCTGCGCACCTGAGGCGCCTTTCTATGGTATGCCAGGGCGTAAGAATATCTGAGAGGGAGATCACACAGAAGTCATTCATCAGCGGTGCGCCGATAAGTGCCGCCCCGCTTGTAGCCGCAGTGATTCCCGGGATGATCTCGATGTCTACATCGGTATCTGCTGCCATTTCCAGTACCGGTCCCGCCATACCGTAAACGCCTGTATCGCCTGAGCAAAGCATAGCTACAGAAGCTCCTCTTGACGCCCGTTCTACCGCCCAACGGCATCTCTCAAGCTCATGCCTCATCGGAGTGCTGTACAGTTCTTTTCCGGCAAAACGTTCACTTATAAGCTCCAGGTAAGTCGAATATCCACAAAGAACATCGGCTGCATTTACTGCTGCCTCAGCCGCCGCAGTCATATTACAGTTGTTACCCGGCCCAAGGCCGACAAGGAATAATTTTCCTCTGCCGGACTCATCAGGTCCTTCACCTGAATGCCCTGTGATGGCTTCACCCGAACGCATTATCGCAGCTTTACGTGGCTGCTCACTTGCGGCTTCATCCGGCTGTCCACTTGCGGCTTCATCTGGCTGTCCGTCAGTTTTTACATAAGATTTTATCCCGAATTTCCAGTCACTCACTCTGTATCCGGTCGAAAATGATGGATCATACAGCCTGCTGCGGCTGAAGCTCTCACCTAAAAAATCCCCTACAAGAACTAACGCTGTTCTGGAAATATTGTTCTCCTCTCCGGCACGCGCAAGCATTCCCAGCGGAGTATAAACTATCCTTTCCTCCGGCCAGGTCGCCTTATACACCAGCGCGGCAGGAGTACTCTCCTTATAAGCGCCTTTCAGCAGCGTCTCCTGAAGCTCCGGAAGCATTCCGGCCGAAAGGAATATCACCATGGTACTGCCATGAGATGCCAGCTTCTCAATGTTTTCACGCTCCGGCACGGGAGTCCTTCCGGCCATACGGGTGATTATCACAGTCTGGCTTACTTCCGGCAGCGTGTATTCAGCACGAAGGGAAGCCGCGGCACCGCAGAAGCTTGAAACGCCAGGAGTCACATCAAACGCTATTCCCCGTTCCTTCAGCATGTCCATCTGTTCACGTATCGCTCCGTAAAGGCTAGGATCTCCCGTATGGAGCCTGACGATCTGCTCCCCTCTCTGGACCGCATCTTCAATGATCCCTATGACCTGTTCCAGGGTCAGTTCAGCACTGTTATATATTCTGCAGTGAGGCGCACAATAGCCAAGCAGTGCCGGATTTACAAGGCTTCCCGCATATATCACTACATCAGAATGCTTAAGCAGATCAGCTCCCCTTAGTGTAATAAGGTCTGCCGCTCCGGGACCAGCTCCCACAAAATGTACCATACCCATTCCTTTCCAGGGCAGGGGACGGTTCTCAATAAGACAGGGGACGGTTCTCTGTCTTATTTAAGACAGAGAACCGTCCCCTGTCTTATTTCCATCCATTGATGATTATTTTCGCCTTACGGCTCAGGATTCCTTTGTCACTTTCCCTGAAGAACATTGCCACTCCGGTTTCCAGTTCAGGGGCGCGGTGTTCCAGATAATGCTGAGCCTTTTCCACTATCCTTTCCATTACCGGGGAAAGAAGTGATTTTTCTTTGAGCAGAGCGGCACATGCATCCGTAGACACACACTCCATCATCTCTTTGCATATTTCAGGATCAACTCCACACATTAGGGCATTGGCGCAGAAGATTTCTCTTCGGCAGTCGGCCTCTCTTGAATGCGTGTTCATGATCCCTCCCGCAAGCTTGATGAGTTTTCCCGTATGTCCGCACAGCAGGACCTGTTTATAATTCAAAGCTGCGCATGCATCAAGTGCCTCTCCTATAAAGTTGGAGCACTTGACGACAGGAATTTCTGTTGTACCTTCGATGCCTGTTGTATCTCCGATTCCCAACATTTCTTCGATTCCTTCCGTATCTTCTGATCCTGATTCAGCATGACCGGAAAGCAGTTTTTCTGCAAAGGTTCTGCCCATATTTCCGGGAGTTAGTATTACTCTCCTGTACCCGAGCATATACTTTTGCCTGAGTTCCAGTGTTATCGTCTCCAGCAGCGCTTTACGGCTCATCGGCTCAACGATTCCGGTGGTTCCAAGGATGGATATACCGCCTTCCACCCCAAGTTCAGAGTTGAGCGTCTTTCCGGCAATAGCCTCACCGTCCGGAACAAAAACAGTCACGTCCAGCCCTTCTGTATAGTCCGTTTCTTCGCATATTTCAGACAGGGCATCCCTGATCATTTTACGGGGTACGGAATTTATCGCGGCTTCACCGACGTTCTGGTCCAGTCCCGGTTTTTTCACAGTTCCGACGCCCTTCCCGCCGTGTATTCTGATGCCGGGATCCTCAGAAAGCATGACTTCAGCACATATCAGAGCACCGGCAGTCACGTCTATATCATCTCCGGCATCTTTGCGTACCCCGCATGAAGCCGCCGGCTCATTGTATTCCATTTTTTCAAGGGGCACCTTAATTCGGACACCTTTGGGAGTCAGCAGCGATACTGATTCCGGCCAGGCTCCGGTAAGCAGCCTTTGGGCGGCACCGGATGAAGCCAGTGCAGCACAGGTTCCTGTGGTATATCCTGTCCTGAGCTTTTTTCCGTCCACATAGACTGATCTGCCCATTCCTTCGTTCTTATCAAGGCTGCCGGACGGCAGGTCAAAAAGCCTTTCGATATAATCCCCTTCAAAAACCTCTTCCACTGTCCCGAGCCTGTCAACATGGCCGTCTTTAAGGCACAGGACCCGGTCGGCACAGCGCCTGACCAGGAAGAGTTCATGCAGGCTCACAATGATTGCAAGATGTTCCTCATGCGCCAGCGTTACAAGCGCCTGGGCAAGCTCCAGCTGGTACCGTATATCCAGATAGGAGGCCGGTTCATCAAGTATCAGTACCTCCGGCTCCTGACAGAGCGCCCTTGCAAGAAGCACCCTCTGCTTTTGTCCATCGCTTATACCGGCAAACGGCAGATCCTGGAGTTCAAGCGCGCCCATACGTTCAAGAGCCCTGTCTACCACTCTGTTGTCATTGTCCGACAGTGTCCCCAGTCTTCCCGTATAAGGATACCTTCCTGCTGAAGCCATCTCACGGCATGTCATCCACCTGGTATCCTTCCGTCCGGTTAAAAGTACAGACATCTTCTTCGCCCTGTCAGATGTATGTATTGTCCGCATTTCCTTTCCTTCAAGAAAAACTGCTCCCGCCAGCGGATTAAGCTGATCCGAAAGTGTCTTGAGCAGTGTGGACTTTCCCGCCCCGTTCGGACCGACAATACAGATGATCTCTCCGGCATGAAGCGAGAAGCTCATCCCACCGGTCACCGTTTTTCCATTATATCCCGTTGCCAGATCCCGGGCTTCGATCCTCACAGGGTATTTATCCATGGATTATCTCCTTTATATATACATCTGTACACATCATGCACTACTATATGATTTCAGTTATTTCATCTCAGCTGTTTCGTTTCATCCATCAAGTCTCAGCCCTGATGCTTCGACAGCATGGCATATATTACCACCGGGGCTCCGAACACTGCCGTAACAGTGCTTATCGAAAGCTCCGTCGGGGCGAACAGTGTCCTGGCAATAAGATCACATATAACGCAAAAGACCGCCCCGCCAAGGAAGCAGGCCGGTATGAGTATCTTTGGTCTTTCCGTTCTGAAAAGCCTTTTCATCAGATGCGGAGACGCGACCCCAAGAAAAGAGATAGGACCTGCAAAAGCCGTAACACAGGCTGCCAGCATGCTTGACAGGAAAATCAGCAGAAATCGTAGTCTTTTTAAGTTTACTCCCAGATTCTGCGCATAGCTTTCCCCAAGCTGCCAGGCGCTCATAGGTTTAGAAAGCATAAATGAAACGGCGGCAGCGGCAAGCACTACCGGAACCATAGCCCGCACAGAGGCCCATCCGATTCCGGAAAAGCTGCCTCTTGACCAGTTATGCAGGTTGACTATATTTGAATCATCCGCAAATGTGACAGCAAAATCCGTGACTGCGGAGCAGATATATCCTATCATTACCCCGCAGATAACAAGAACTGACATGCTGCGTGTATATTTCGAAATAAGAAGAATGAATCCCATTGAGACAGCCGCCCCCGCATAGGCAGCCAGTATCATGGCCGCAGATGACATGACTCTGCCTGCAGAAAGGCTCATTATCATGGCAAGAGCCACGAATAGCTTTGCCCCTGAAGAGATTCCCAGAACAAACGGCCCTGCAATCGGATTTGAAAAAAAAGTCTGCAGCAGAAAACCGGAGACTGCCAGCGCGCCTCCCAGTACTGCCGCTGCAATAAGCCTCGGCATCCTTATTGTCCATATGATACGTCCTGCAGTGCTCATGTTGTCATGAGTCCCAATAATACGCAGTACATCCCGGGCAGGAACCGTCACAGATCCGATATGCAGGCTCAGGACAGCAAAAAGAACAAGCAGTGCCCCCGTGATACAGAATGCTGCAGCTGTTTTTTTCATATATTACCTTCTCCCTGAAATAAGACAGGGGACGGTTCCAATGTCATTTAGTTAGTGTTTTGGATATGGATTTGTATACTTGCCAACAAACAGCTGTAGGGGGAGGACTGACCATATGTACGGAACCGTTCGGCCTATGGCACAGAAAATGCGAGTA
>JAFUCO010000063.1 GCA_017459635.1 Blautia sp.
ATGATTGTCTGCTTCTGAACCAACTTAACCACTCCTCTCAACCTCCTCTCAGTTTATACTGAGAGGATACACTATTTTGATCAAGAGTGACTGATTTTTCAATGAACATCTTGACTTAATTTTAGATTAGCATAAACAATTTCGATGTGGGCAGATCTTTTTTCAAAGGAACAAGGTAATCTGAAGCTTTCACCGGCATCTGGTCAAACAGGCCTCCAGTCTTAAAAAAGGCATATTTTGTAAAGTGAGCAGTATTCTTATGTGCGGTATTCTTTACCATACTCAACATTTCTTTACCGTTCCAGACGGTATTCCCACCACAGATCACCGGATAGCTAAAAAGTGTTGTTGTCTTAATGCTGTATCTGGAGTGAATGTCAAACCAGCGCTTTGAAAACTTCATGTTATATACATTGCCAGTCACGATATTGAGATATGCATCTACTGCATGATGAAGATCATTAAATATACGAGATTTAAGAATATCAAATTCCCTCCTGAAATCACTGGTAAGACGTGCTTTCACATACACGATCTCAGAAGTTGGATATTTCTCCTTCAGAATTTCCGTTACTGCTTTTGTTGATTGTGTTGTTTCTGTTAACTGCCGATTAATAAAGCCATACTTTTCTTCATCAGTAAATGGTGTGTTTCTTGTAAGCCTCTTATATTTCTCATCTCCGATCAGACCAATATGCCGAAGGAAATCCCAATATCCACGCATTTTTATTCGGATATCCTCCTTTATTGGATATTGATCACCTTTCTCACCGTTTTTTGTAGAAAGAACCAACACTTTATTGTTAATAATACTATCGTCTTTTACATAGGCCTGAGGGTAGATGTGATCAATATCATAAAGCTTGCTCCCCAGATTTTCAAGGGTGATCGGTTCTCCACTGTACATACACTTTCCAAGCTGCATATAATATAGAAACAGTTTATCTCCTTGAAGTTTGCTGTCTGCTGCCTCGCCCATCTGTTCAAGCTGTTCACGGAGAATATGGATATCTTCATCCTTGCATCGAGCATATAAGTCTAAAATCTGCTGCTTTCTTGTTTTCGTTCTCTTGCCTCTTTGTTCATCTGTTGCTCCGCGAGCCATCTCGACAAAAATCTTTTCAGGAGTCCCAAAGGCCTTTACTATATCCTTTACAACAGCAAGCGTTCTATAAACAGGACGACGGACAGCATTGGAAAGGTACATATTATCAAGCCGTTTTTCGAGAGTAAGCTTGTTTTCTTCATAATAATCACTTCTGTATGCTTCAATTTCTTCCCGGAAAGTAAATCGGTCGGAAAGCAGTTCCATAAGATTATTCTGCGTTGTCCAGAGAGCATTGAGAATAGTCATTATTTCTCCAGTTTCTTTATTGACCCCTTCTATTCCTACAAGAAATCTGCGTGATAACCGTCCAAAATCTTTAAATTTGAGATTTGTTATGTATTTTTTTTCAGATTCAGGAAGATCCGGATATTCATGGTCGAGCCACCGGGATAATCTTGACTTATCTTCAGCGTAAGTTGATCTTTCAATTATTCTTTCAGCATCATCCTCTGTCAGCAAACCTTTTTCAATTAGCTTCTTAAAAGCAATCTGCGGCATGAGATTAGATTTGATTTCTATATCGATACCTGATATGTTGTCTTCTTCTCCTTTTTCAATGATCCCATTTGATATAAGATAGCTTGTCAGGCGTTTCCTGGTGACTTTCTTAGTATTCATAAATAGATCATTATATATCTGCTGCTTGATTTCTACTGAAATACGAACACCATTTATTCTCAAATTGTTCAACTCATTTAAAACAGAGTACATATGATAGCATAAGCTGTCTTTTGGAAGAACATATTCACCTGGAAGGTATGTACACGTGTTAGTTAGCTTCTGAATAAAGGCCTGCTCGCTGGCATCAAAATCTACAATCGATTCAATATTCCATGGGTAAATTTTCTCCGGCTTACGGACAATCCACGAATATGACGAGTGAGGATTCAGAGGCCCTACAAAGTACGGTACACGGAAAAGAAAAATAGATTCTATCTTCTCAGCAACGCTAAGCCCTTCTTTATCTGTGCTAATCAAAAAGCCCAGATAAGCAGACGCCTTTTCCAGTATTTTCTTAAGTTCATACCAGTATAACTGGTGAGGGATCACACGATTATCTGTATTCTTTTGTTTCGGAAGAAACGAACGCTGAGACAGACGCTCTTTCATCTCTTCAAAGTCTTTCATGTCTTTTTCTTCCGGAACAATGTTTTTTATAATACTTGAAACATATGTAGAAAATGCTTCTATATCACATTTTTTATTTGACTCCGAGCTATCTATAATACCATGACCTGTATATGCAACATAATTCGCCTTCCCTGTAGTCCGAAACACTTCATTGTATTTTTCCGGAATGTATTTTCGGATTATATATTTAAGCAATGTAAGATCAGATTTATGAACGTCGTAAACCTTAACTTTAGCCTCTGAAATAGTTTTATAATCACCAAGAACATCAATAAGAAGTGCCCAGTCATACAAAGTCCGCATCATGGAAATAAGTTCAAACTCATCACCCAAAGTTGCCTCCAGCTCAGCATACTTTTCCTCTTCCATTCCCAAAGAGAATGAACCTGCTTCTTCAAACTCATCATTGCAGAAAAGAGCAGCTGCAGTAACCTTTCCACCTGAAAGGAGCTTAACAATCGCTTCTCGACTGTATCCAAAGTCTTCTGTAGCCTTCTTCTCAGGTTTTCTTCCATTAAAGAGTATTTCAATAAGCTTTTTGTTTTTGTTTGTTACATTTGTTTTTATACATAAAGCTTTACCAAATTCTGCAATATCTATATCTTCCCAGGGAGATGCATATCCGTTTTGAGTGAAAAATCCCATGAAATTACTATAAATCCCATCAAAATCTTTTATTTTTTCCAGATGCTCTTTATCAATATTGCTGAGAAAATGCCCACGATGAGAGACAAGCCAGGCAATTGCAAGATAGACAAGTCTTACATCATGGGGCTCATTACTATTCATCAATTCTACAATCAGGTGATGTATAGTCGGATATTTAGAATAATACTGTTTATCAGTGTATACATCATCATTGAACAATGTAAAATCATCCTGTACATCTTCACGAAAAAGCATACTTTCCTTGAGCCTTATAAAGAACCTGTCATCAATCTTAGCAATTTCTTCAGCAAATAGCTCCTGTACAAATTGTACTCTCTGTTGGCGCCTGTCCAAACGGCGTCGTGCGGATCTGAAAGATCGTCTTTCGCCGCTTAAAGCAGCCTGATCAAAAATTGTAACTCCCCATGCATCATCTCCATGAAAACGAAGTAGTCTGTAATTCTCATCCGTTACAGCATAGCCGACTGAATCAGTACCTATATCAAGACCGAGATAGTATTTTTTATTCATGTTGACTTTCCTCCGATAAAATGATATTATAAGAGAGCAGTTGATAGACCCCTATGAAACTGCACTGCGAGTTCAAATAAAAGTTTACTCAACCCGTTGGCTTGTCCAACCGCACAGTGTGTGCTTAAAAAGATCCTTAAACAGGATCTTTTTCTTTATCTTATCTCACAATACACTTTAATAGCTCCCCAATTCTTTTTTTATCAATATAGCAAATAAGTATCTACATATCAATAAGGAAATAGGCTCTCCTTCCATGATGTCTCATGCAACCGACAACTCAGGAGACATTTAAAGGAAACCGTTTCATTTATGTATGGCTTCCCTTTTAAGTTTGTCCCGCCAATCATAGCTGATCAGATAAGATAGTATTTTCAGTTGCCAATAAACAGACGAGATGGGGCTGCTGTAATGCTGTACGGGAGCGTTGTGCCTGCTCCGGCGAGACAGAGCCCTACTGAGACTTAGGCGGGAAGGCTCTTCCTGAGCGTCTTAGTCTCAGTTGGGCTCTGGCTCGACGGGCAAGCAGGCACCGTCTCCCGTACAGCATTACAGCAGCCCCATCTCGTCGTCCGGATTTCCCCCCAAAAATTCCGGTACCATATTACCGGTTTCCAGAATTTACAGTTTTGCGAAACCTATAGCACACATCCCCACAAATCCTGATTGTATATTCCCATCACAAATGTTATAGTAAGTATCTATCAGTAATTTTCTATGGCACAGAATCCAGGTACATTACAAAGCATTTGAAAAACGGAGGAAATAAATGAGATACAGATATCTTCTGCCCGTCGCGGCAGCACTTATAGCAGTAAATACAATGTCTGCAGGCGCATATTCGGCAGATGAAAAAGAGAATACTTTACAGATAGCTGCGACCACAGTCGGTACCCTTTATGAGGATTCTGAAGAAAGCATGCTCGCGCAGGAGGATGTTGATAATAAGGGCAGTTCCAATGACGAGGTTGCTGATATTGAGGGCAGTTCTGATGACGAGGATGCTGATATTGAGGGCAGTTCTGATGAGAACATTGATTCCGCAGACGAAGCTCCAGAAGAAAAAATAAACAGCACTTCTATTGGAGATACTCCCGGGGCGGCCCCTGACAGCACAGTAACCCCGGCTGAGAGGCTTTCCCGCCGTTCGCTTGACGACAGGGCTTTTGACAGCAGGTTCCGCGCAGGGAAATATGTGGCCGGAGATGATCTGCCGGCTTCCGAGTATATGCTTTTTGCATATGGTGATAATTCGTCCCTGCGCATCGGCATTACTTCACCAGGTTCTTATGCCGTGTCCGTCTACCCTTTCACCTATAACCACATCACTGTTCTTGAGGATGGATGGAATGTAACGCTTGAGAACTGCTATGCCATCCCGATAAACCTTGTAAGCCCGGAGACCATTATTCTAAGCGGTCCCGGAATGTACAAGGCCGGTATGCATTTTGCCGCGGGGAGCTATGAGCTCGTTCCTGATAACGAAGACGGGGGCTCATATACAATATACAACACTTTATCGCCCGAAAAGATCTATACGGAAGGTGAGGTTACCGCAAACACCCCGGTACGTATCTCATCCGGACAGTACATTGAGCTCACAGGCTGTCATTTCAGCAAAACCCCGGATCCGGTTATGATAACCCACACAGATAAAGAGACCGTCCGCCGCGTTCAGGCCCAGCTTAATATGATCGACTACAGCTGCGGAAATCCCGACGGTGTCCTTGGCTCAAAAACCGCGTCTGCAATCAAAAAATATCAGGAGGACCACAGTCTTACTGCTACCGGAAAGATAACTGATGAATTTCTGCTCTCTCTCGACACGGAAAGCCCTTATTCAGAGGTCGAAGCCGAGATGGGACCGTTTATCACGAAAACTGCTGATTTTGTTTCCCGCTATGAAGAAGCGGTAAAAAGCATTTCTGAAACAGAAACAGACAAATATGCCGCGATAAGCTCAGATGATATCCAAAAAGGAGACTGCCGTCCAAACGATAATGGCGGTTATGCATTTGAGACCAACCATAATTCAGAGAGTATCAGGTCAGTCTTCTATGTGAAGAGCGGCAGCTTTGACCGCAGCTCCGTTATAGAGCTTTCGCTGATGCTTTATGCTGCAGATACGTCCTTCAAGGATTTAAGCTCCGCAAGGACTGCAGCACTGAATCTGCTGTTCGACGGCACTATGGATACACAGACATTGACCTGCAGTATCCTTGATATGGATGGCAGCAGCGTGTGCTGGCTGCAGCCTGTGCAGAATTAATTCCCGGCTGATGATGGCATTGCCTCACGCGGCTTTAGCCGCAGTCAGTTCACCCATGGCTTAACGATCACACGCCTGGTAATGGATGATGATAATGGACGGCATTACTTCTCACAGCTTCCGGCTGAATTCCGTCATACATTGGGCTGTGAAAAATAAGACAGGGGACGGTTCTCTGTCTTATTTTTCACAGCCCCCCTATCCCAGCAATACCTCACGTGCTGCTTCCTGCAGCCCTTTATATTTCTCTCGCATAAGTTCCTGGGGGTACCTGCATTCTTTTACAGATAGCACTGCCTTCAGGGCTTTCTCAAATTCAGCTGCGTTTCCAATCACCCGCACATATGGGACACCGTCCAGCCATTCAGCCGCTGCCGTAGTTTTGTGGTAGCAGTTCCCGAATGCAATACACGGTGTTCCCGTCACAGCGCTCAGGATCAGTCCGTGGAGCCTGTCGGTCACCACAACGCGGCTCCCTGCTATCTGTCTTAATTTCCAGTCAAGATGAAGCTGTCTCGACCCATAAGAAACGCCAAACGGAAGACACATATCCGATTCTGTTACCGGGAAGCCTTTTCCATTGAGTATCTCCTTTACTGCAAGAATATCATCGTCATCCGTCCGTTTCTCCTTGTCATTACGCATCATCAAAAGCGCGCCGCTGCGTTCAGTCCTGTATTTATCGCTCAGGTCACTGTACAGCGCTATGTCCGGAGCCAGGATGATCTTCCCGGAAAACCAGTTCTTCGCAAGCCGGAATGAAACTCTGTCACGAAATGACAGGATCGAATTGTTACCGGTGTATACCGCCTGATCCTCCGCAAGGAACTGCCTTCCCTCCTCATCATCCGTGTACCAGATGCTCTGCGGGAACATAAGCTTCCTGTTGTCCGGCCATGTAAGGAACGCATCCCGCCTTAAAAGCTCGCCCCGCGGCCAGAGATTTCCAAAGAAACCTCCTCCCATAAATATAAGCGCATCCTCAGGCTTTATTTCATGCAGCAGTGTTTCCTTTACACTTTCGTATTTGGAAGGCGGTATCTCAATGAACTGGATATCCGGGTCTATTTCTCTCAGAAAATCCATAGTAGAAACTGTGATCTGATGATCCCCCAGATTCCCATGATCCGGTGTCCCAAAAAGGAAACACCTGTGTGATACAACATCACCGCCATTTACCGCTTTAAAGGTTATGCCCGTCCTGTTTGAAAAGTCCGAAATTGAGCCCCTTATTTCTGAAGCCGAAACATTATTTCCTACGGAACTGACTTCCATGTTTCCAAACCTGAGGCCGTCAAGACTCTTTTCACCCTCTTTACCGGGGATGAAAATATGGCCTTTCTTTCTTACCCAGGAAAGAGGAGCCGTGAGCGAGGCCATGAGCAGTGCCCTCTCGCTGGAATCAGGCACTCCGGACCAGCGTACACGAAAGTTCCCTGACCCGACCCGCACCGAGGTAGTCTTTGCCTGTCCATTCATGTACTCTCCCCACTCTTTGTTCTCCTTCAGCACATCCTGCTCTATCACCTGTACCAGATCAGGTTTTTTATCCGCATGCATTATCAGAGTATAATAGTCCTCCGGAATATCCGTAAAAGGAATGACAGCCGGAGCTTTTACATCAGTTTCACGGCAGTTTTCCTGAACAAGCGCCGTTCTTATCCTGCTCTTCTCTTCAGGGACGCTCACATCCCATATGGCATCACGCACGGCAGGCATGCTTTTAAAAAAGCCCTTGTCGCAGACCGGCACCCTGATATCAGCCCTGTACTGCACGGCAAAAGGCAAAAGACATCCTATCACCGATGCGTAAAGTATCCCGTCCGGAACTTCTTTGATGTCATTCGAGTAATCGATGCATATTTTCCCGCTCTGCTTTTTTTCGCCTGTCTTCTCATCGACCATTTCCCAGCTGCTTTCAAGCCGTTTTCCCTTCACCTGTTGAGTACAGACAATGATATTTTTATCACCCATTCCTATCTCCGTCCCGCCGCTGTTCATAAACAGCACATATCGTAGTTTATTGACAGCACACATATCGTAGTTTATTTACAGCACATATTGCCTCTGTTTTTCTCTTATATGGCACACGGGGAACGATCTCTGAAATGTCGTTCCCCGTGCACTCTTTTCATTATACCATGCAGGCATGGCAGATTATCAGTAGTGTGATGGCATGTATCCTGGCAGCGGTGGATTATTCAATCCACATGCCAGTACTGCAGATTTTGCAGCAGTGTATTGATCCCGGTTATCAGAAAAACGGTTCAGGATCTTATTGCCAGGATCATTTTACCGTTTTTTCCTTTATTGTGCTCCACTCACTGTAGCTGTTTTTGGAGCCTGTTTTTTTGTAGGAGCGCATCCTCACGTAATACTTTTTGCCGGACACAAGGCCGGTTATCGTTGTCCCGGTGGTCCTCCCGCTCCTCTCGTACTTCGTTTTTTCGCCCGAGCTGAAATTCTTTCGCGTACAGTACTGTATCTGGTACCCGTCTGCCTGTGAATCACTCTTCCAGCTTACAGAAATCTCGCCTTCAGTGGTACTTTTTACCGAGCTTATCACCGGTTTTTTCAGGGTGATCGTAAATTTGGCCGTGCCTTTGCAGCCGCTGTAATCTCCCTTTCCGGTTACCGTTACGGTTGCGGTTCCGACGCTTCGGTTGTCGGAATATTTGACCGTGTAATACCGGGCGGTAATGGTCTTGCTCCCAAGCGTGACCTTTACTGAAGGTTTACGATACTGCCCGTTGTAAACATACGAATTCGTGCTCAGGCTTACCTTGAAGGTTTTGCCTTTAACGCTTGTGGAAGAAGTCCCTGAGGACGAGCTCCCGGAAGCAGTATTTTTGCGGACTATCTTAAAATAGACAGTTTTTGTACCTGTGTATCTGCCTTTGCCGGTAATTTTTGCCTTTGCCGTACCGACGCTGCGGTTGTTCGAAAACGTGACTGTGTAGTCCGTTCCTTTTCTGAGCCGTACACCAAGATAGGTTATCTTAATTACCGGTGTAATTGATCTTCCGGTATAGGTCTGATCATCTATCTGCTCTATACGGCAGTTGCGGATCTGACGGTTCTCGCCAAGAGCGGATGAAACACCCTCCAGCAGATCATCCATAAGCCCCCTGGTCCCCGGCTCCTCTGCAGAGACGGGTATAAAACAGCCTGCAGTCAGCGCAGTGATAAGCAGCAGCAGGATCAGCTTTCGCATCTTTCCCGGCATGCATTGAATACGGTCTCTCTTCTCTTTCATAATCCTGCTCCTCCTTCTCTATATGTAATATCCATCATCTACTATATCTGGTATGGTCTGGCCTGCCGGACATGCATATTTATATCAGAGCACTTTCATTCCGCCATATTTTCTCACTTTAAGCACATAGCATGACCCTTCACCAAAGCAGTCTTCCATAGCTTTCTTATATTCCGCTACGATTCCGTCCGGGACAAAAGCCTGAATGGTTCCGGCAAAGCCTCCGCCGTGAACGCGGCATACGCCCCTGCCCTTGAGGGTAAGCTCACTCAGCACAAGCGCGACAGGGATATTCTGCGCATTCACATCCTTGTTCGAATAAACATTCTGAAGGAATTTGAAGCTGGAATCTCCTGATTCCTTAATCAGTTTTTTGAAGCCATCGAAGTCTCCCTTTTCCAGTGCAGATACTTCATATGTAACTCTCTCATTATCCTCAAAGAAATGGACGGCACGGAGGACTGCCCTGTCTCCGCATTTCTCGCGTACTGCCGGAAGATTTTGGATCAGTGTCTCCTCATCGATCTCTGTAAGGAAGGATTTCCCAAAGAAAGCTGCAACGTTCTTCATCTCGGCCGGGATAGCCGCATAATCGTCTGTCAGGTCGGCATGCGAGCCCTTAGTGTCAACGATGCAGAGGCTGTGCCCAAAGGAAGAAAAGTCTGCATTGACCTTTTTAATGGACGGATCTTCGGGGTTTTTAAAGTCAATGTTGACAAGGCTTCCCACCGATGAAGCCATCTGGTCCATCAGGCCGCAGGGCTTTCCGAAATACCTGTTCTCGGCATACTGGGAGACAACAGCGATAGTAACCGCGTCAATCTTACTTTCATTGTAAAGTCCTGAAAAGATATTGCCGACAGCAACCTCAAACGCAGCCGAAGAGGAAAGGCCGGATCCCCCAAGCACCTCACTTGTCATAAAGGCATGAAAGCCTCCAATGTTATATCCCTTTTCAGAGAGTCCTGCAGCTACTCCCCGTATCAGAGCTTTCGATGTGCCAAGTTCGCTTTCTTCAACGTTCAGAGCCTGTGTACTGACCACGACCTGCTCGTAGCCTTCCGATTTTACCTGGATAAGGTTGTCGTCTGTTCTGGCAGCAACGGCTATAACGTCAAGGTTTATCGATGCTGCAAGCACCTGGCCGTGCTGATGGTCTGTATGATTACCGCCTATCTCGCTGCGGCCCGGAGCGCTGTAAATCTCAACTTCTTCATCATCAAAAATCTCGCTGAAGCTTTCAAGTGCATGTATATACCGTTCCCTCTGGTGGGCAATTACACTCTCATCGGCATATATGTCCAGCAACAACCCGTCATATTTACCGGTTTTAAACCCCTGAATAAGATCCGCTGCATTCTGTCCCATAGGTATTTCCTCCCATATAATGTACCTGTAAAATCTACTTGGAAAATTATACCATAGATTGCAAAAGGCTTCAAGACTGAAGCATGAGGCGCATATACATTGCAATGGCTGTTCCCATATAGGCATGGGTAAGTTCCTCGTCTCCAAAACGCCTGATCACTTCGTCGATCGGGAGTTCCTCATATTTCAGCAGTTCATCCTCATCAAGATGCTGTTCCCCCGTCTGAACCAGATCCTCCGCCAGAAATACGGAAAAATGGTTCTTGAACAATGCAGGATTGGAGCTGACCCTCCCCAGGCAGGTAATCTTCCCGGCGCGATATCCCGTCTCCTCCTGAAGCTCACGGAGCGCTGTCTGTGCAGGTTCCTCCCCCTCATCGGCCACACCCCCCGGAAATTCCAGTGTTACTCTGTCCTCTCCGTGGCGCCACTGCCTGACAAGGACAAAATTTCCCTCATGGATCGCCATGACAACTACCCAGTCCGGGGCTTTTATCCCAACATAATCTCCTTCCGTCCCGTTATAAGCCGTCTCATGCTGTGAATACACGTCAAAGACAGGCGTATGCAGAAGCAGCTTAGTTTCAGTTGTTTTAAAGATCAATGACTGATATTTATCCATTTTTCCCTCCCCATAAGATTACTATTCAAAGCCCAGCCGCAAGCGGCTGGGGTCTGAGCCCTTCATTCGGAATCTCACCCTTACGGCCGTGAATAACCATTTAACCTTTGACACTGTCAGGATCTTACTGTATCATAACATCATTGCCACAAATATTAAACATCATTTTCTGTGCCTTTTGAGAGGTGGATTATTCTTGGAGAAAAAACAGATTGACTGGAAATTTGTTATCGGCACTGTCATCCTGGCAGCTGCTCTCATCCTCATGGGAAGCTTTTTCTGGAAGACTGTCGCCGAACAGGCCGAAATTGTCAGGGAAGAAGAAGCACGTTATGAAGAGGAAGCCCGAAGCGCTATCTATATGTATTACGGGAATTATTTCAAAAAAGAAATCTTCGTGGATCTTGACACAAAAGAAATGTTTTCCTGCAGCATTCCCGATGCCGGTATATATAACAGGAACGGCACGCTGATAAAAGGCGATGTTCTTGAAGAAGGTGACAAGGTAAAGATCTATGGAGACAATGTTCTGTCGGATGCCGTACCCCCCGAATATCAGAATGTGACCCGGATGCAGCGGATCAGCAGGGCTACTCTCGAAGAAGCCGAAGAATACCGCCGCCTTGTGAATGAATCGGCAGAGGCATGGCAATAAACAATGGCAGGAAAAAACGAAAACCGCGGAAGCTTGGCAACGAATATGATAGATGATGAAGGCTGCGGAAGCATGGCATGGATAACGACAGATAAAGAACGAAGCCGCAGAAGCATGGTAAATAATGACAGATGAAGATGGAGGCCGGATACTTGACAGAACAGGAGAGGTTCATGAAGGAAGCCATTCGGCAGGCAAAAAAGGCCGAGGCGCTTTATGAGGTACCTATTGGATGTGTGATAGTAAAAGAAGGAAAGATAATCGCGCGTGGATATAACCGCCGCAACACCGACAAAAATACACTTTCCCACGCAGAACTTAATGCTATCAGGAAAGCAAGCCGTGTGACCGGCGACTGGCGTCTTGAAGGCTGTACCATGTATGTAACCCTGGAGCCCTGCCAGATGTGTGCCGGCGCCCTGGTCCAGTCCCGGCTGGACGAAGTAGTTATAGGCTGCATGAATCCCAAAGCCGGATGCGCAGGCTCCATCATCAATCTGCTTGACATGGACGGCTTCAATCACAAAGTTAAAATCACACGAGGTGTCCTGGAAAACGAATGCTCAGAAATGCTAAGCTCGTTTTTCAAAAAACTGAGGGAAAGAAAAAAAGCAGAAAAAAACGCAGGTGCAGCAGAAACAGTGGACGGTTCTCCGTGCTGATAAATCAGCGCAGAGAATCTTCCCGTTCCCCTGTATCCGCCCTTTCGTTCTTTCACATTCCCCGTATTTCCACTTTCTGCATCGTCTGTGACAGTATGTTCCTGTACTCTGTCATCTCTTCTTCCGTGCAGGGTGTAAATCCCGGGCTGATCACATTTTCAGAGTCTCTGTAAGCCTGCAGGTAATATTCCTTAGCGCCTGCCAGCCAGACAGCTATCTCCGCAAAGTCCTTCCCCGAGTGCAGCTCCCTGACTACAGTTGTGCGGAATTCATAGTCAATGCCACAGTCCATAAGATACGCAGCAGTTTCTTTAACCGCATCAATATCCGGATGTGAGACACCGGTCAGTTTTCCGTAATTCTCAGGGGCCGCTTTTATGTCCATTGCAACCTTATCGATAAGTGATTTATCTATCAGTTTCTTTACAGTTTCCGGGCGGGAACCGTTAGTATCTATTTTGATATCGTAACCCAGCTCCTTGATACTCTCAAGAAGCTCCGGCAGCTCGGGTGACAAAGTCGGTTCTCCTCCCGTGATACATACACCCTCAAGGATTCCCTGTCTTTTTTTTAAAAATCCAAGCACTCCGTTCAGGTCATAGGCACGATTCTCCTCCGGTGACAGCACAAGGCTTCCGTTCTGGCAGAACGGACAGCGGTAATTACAGCCCCCAAGAAAAACCGTACAGGCTACCCTCCCGGGATAATCAAGCAAAGTGGTTTTGTTAATACCGCAGATGATCATGCTCAGCCCAACAAATCTCTGAGGATCTTAATATCATCAGATGTAAGCTTGATATTTGAGGTTGCACCCTTGCCATCAGGATTTGTGACTTTAACCTCGATCACAGAACCTTCGCTTACATTCTTCGCAACATTCTTAAGAAACGGTAAAAACTTCGGATGTCTCTCCCTGAATTTTCCAAGTTGGTCTTTTGCTTTTAATAAATGCATCGGGTTCATATACTTTCCTCCTTAAGTCTTTGCCCGGCTGATCTGTCTCCGAAGACTGGCCAGCGCAGTAGATAATAACGATTTTTTGATCAATTAACTATTACACTATAACATCATTACCCCAGATTCGCAAGCCAAACACAAGGACCGGTTCTCCGTCTTAAGACAGGGGACGGAGTCGACAGGGGAGTCGACAGGGACGGTTCTTATTGACTCTCGGCTTGGACAGTCGAAAGGGACGGTTCTTATTGACTCATGAAAAAGGAGTCAATAAGAACCGTCCCAGTTGACTCTCAGTTGACTCTTTATTTTTGGAGAAGTCCAAAGAAGAATCGCTTTAGTCTGCCTTCAGGTATCAGGTGGAGCGGTTTGATCTGATTTGGAGACGCGCCTCCCATTACTTTAAGATCCCTGTACAGTGCATAGGTCTGTGGCTGAAGGAATCTTACCTCCAGGGGCAGCATGATCTTCTGTTCAATTTTTAAGCGGTAGGAATCATGGGCCTCGCAGAGCTTTCGATTCAGGATCTCCGAATAATACGGCCATGCTTCCGGCGTGATCTCCCGGTCACTTTCAAGCAGAACAGTATAATGCCCGGGATCAGTCTCCGCATCCGCATATACGCCATACTCCAGCAAAGATGTATGGGACTCCTCCGCTGTTGCCTCCACGGCATTATGAATTACCGTCTCCGTCACTTTTTCTCCGTACATGCTGATCAGCTGATTTTTCCTGTAAGAAAACACGATCATCGGACATTCGTTATGATACCCGGTAACCCTGATCACATCGCCCAGACGATAGCGGTAAAAGCCTGACAGGTTAGTGACGACCAGCTCATATTCCTTGCCTGTCTCCAGCTGATCCATAAGCAGCGGTGTTTTTGATCCGTTTTCATCTACGGGAATAAATTCAAAAAAACCGCTCCACGGGATCAGCATATATTCCGCCTGATTCTCACGAAAGACTGTCCCGATGACAGCTTCTGAACTGACATAGCCCAGATGGTCCACTGCCACATCGGGACCGATAAACCTGCGCATCTTTTCAAGATAGGGAGCAAAGGATGCAGAACCGATCGTTGCGATCATCTTCATATCCGGCCACAACAGCGAAACGAAAGCATCGTCTTCATGCCCGGCCATGATCGCCCGTACCTGGTCAGCCCGCTCCCGGTCCGGTTTCATACGTGCCTCAAGCTTCCTGCGCATCGAAGGATCGATCACTATGTTCTGGTTTATGCGTCCTTTCTCTATATCCTCACACAACAGTTCCCAGTTATTTTTCAGATAGATGAACATATCATACAGGAAAGGAGCAAAGCTGCATTGAATAAAGCTCAGGCGGCGTTCAAGCAGCGTAAAAAGCAGTTTCAGGTGCCGCCGGTCAAAATCAGCAGCCGGATAAACGAGTTCCTCAGGCAAGGCATTGTACACAGACACTTCATCCCGGACGAGCACAGTTTCTGAAATGGCACCATGCGCCACACCGTAGGTTGTGTATCCCGGTTTCGATTCCATAATCGTAATTCCCTTACACTCAGGCATACCTGTTCCGTATTTTTCCCTGCAGTGCTGATCATACAGGGCAAAAACCCGTTCGTATCCTGCACCGAAGAAAACAACCAGTGCTTCCCTGGTGCATGGAATTATTTTGAAGGCCCCTGTGGTCCCGGAGGTGTGAGCATAATAAACCACTTCTTTTGATGTAAGCAGGTTCTTCTTATTAAAACACACCATCTGCTCAATATAGGGCTCAAAATCCTCATAACTCGATAATGGCACCCTGGCAGCATAATCATCATATGAATGTATTTTCTCAAACCCATACTTCTTTCCGTATTCAGTATTCTCATTCTCACGGATCAGCCGCATCAGCAGCTCCTGGCTGACAGCATTTCCGTGAAGGCTGTCTTTTTCCAGCCGTTCCAATACCTTCGAGCCTTCAGAAATATATCGTTTCATGATTTCATTATTCATTGCTCTTCTCCCGAAATCATCCATATAAGTGCTTCATTGTAAAAGCCGCAGAACTTTTCAATCAATGCTGCCGAATACAATCTGGAATCGTAATTAATATAGAACGGTACCGGCGCATCCTGATCAGGACTGCTATTAATGATTATCTGGATCCTTGTAAATGCACCATTCAGTTTGTGGTAGGCAAAGGTGACTTCCGTGCCTTCGGGCAGAAAGGTACTCATATCAAACCCGGTTTCGTACACCACGATCATCCGGTCTCTGTCTCCCGGCGTAACCCCATAATTTCCCAATGACAGATCGGCATAGCGCATACCAAGTTCATTTTGTTCGTCTATTTGCTGCAGGATATCCCGGGGGCTGCTGATCTGCGTCATATCAACGGCAACGGGCACGGAAGCTATCGTGATTCCTATCAGATCCTGCTTCCAGTTTTCATCTCTGCCGTTGAAAGTCCATTCCACTGATATTCTGCTTTCATCGCTGAGCTTCGACAGGGCAGTCAGCCCTGCGGCGACAAACAGCTTATTCATACTGGTGCCCAGCTCTTCACAGCCCTTCTGAAGCCGGCACTGAGGGACCGTCGTAGCGCTCAGATACTGTCCGTTTGCAGTATGCCGTGATTCAAGATCCGGCCTGGGGTTGCACAGGTACTCTTCGCGGCTGAACCTCTCCATCAGAAGCCTGGCGTCAGCATCCTGCTCCAGTTCCATCCGTCTGCGATACTGATGCTCCAGATAATAATAATAGTGATCCTCCCGAAGCGTCTCACCCCGATATGCAGCAAAAAGTTCAGACATGAAATTGGCCATGGTGGTTCCGTCACTGATCAGATGGCAGGTATCAAAGTCCAGGATAACACGCGTCTTAGTTACATATATCCTGCACCGGTACATCAGTTCCCCTTCCAGGCGGTAGGGCTGTATCAGATCCACCAGCATATCCTCCGTATGCTCCGGAACCTCGCGTATT
Organism: Blautia sp.; assembly: GCA_017459635.1. GTDB lineage: Bacteria > Bacillota > Clostridia > Lachnospirales > Lachnospiraceae > Blautia_A. The sequence goes on from JAFUCO010000063.1 coordinate 16,156, forward strand.
TCCGGATGAACGATTTTGCCCGGCATACAGCGCATAACGGGAACGCCTTCTTCATCATGTGAAAAGACGGAGCTGAACAGTGCATAATTGGAGAAAACATCTTCAAGCGCGGATTTAAGCCTTTCGGGTTCTATGGCTTCTTTTGGGAAAGAAAGACTCATAGGGTTGCTTAATTCCGTCTGCATTGGAGAATACAGCATCGCATCGTAAAAGTAGGTCTGATACGGTGTAAGATACTGATCGTGCATGATCGCTGCCCGGTTCAGTTCACCCAGATCCATCTTTTCCTTTTTATGCAGACGCGATGCAATTTCTCTCGGCGTTTTCCATGTATAAATATCCTTGTAATCAACCCGGATCTCTTCAAGTTCTGCTGCTGCCAGTGCAGTGGAAAGGGAATCACCTCCCAGTTCAAAGAAGTCGTCATCCACACCCACCCGGTCAACATGCAGCACATTTTCAAATGCTTTGCAGATCGCTTTCTCATACGGCGTCTCCGGCATAATATAGGCAGCGGTCTTTTTGTTGAAATCAGGCTTCGGCAGAGCAAAACGATCCACTTTTCCGTTATTGTTCAATGGGATCTTATAAAGCCGCATAAAAAAAGCAGGTATCATATAGTGCGGCAGGGACTGCTGCAAATGCTTTCGGATCATATCTTCATGCAGGTCGTTTCCGGCCACATAGTAGGCACAGAGGAAAACCTGTCCGCGTTCTCCCTGAAAATCTCTGACAGCCGCGTTCTCAATGCCCTTGATCTTTCGCATCGACGCTTCTATTTCGCCCGGTTCCACACGATTACCGTTGATCTTCACCATGGTGCTGAGCCGCCCGGTCACCAGGATATTCCCATCCGGCAGGCGCTTTCCCATGTCTCCGGAATGGAATACGCCATCTCGCATCACCCTTGCTGTTTCCTCCGGCAAGCCGATATATCCCCGGAAAAAAGGATCGTCAAAGCATATCTCACCGGCCTGCCCTTCCTGTACCTCCTGACCGTTTTCATCCAGCAGCCAGATGCAGATATCCTCAAATACCGGCTTACCTATAGGTGTTATATCATACCGGCGGTCAATTTCAAACTGCGCCACATGAAAACCGGCCTCGCTCATACCATAGTTGTTGATAAGACGGATCCCCTCAAACCATACTCCGTTAGCTGCTTCACTTCCGGTCACCAGGGTTTTCAGAGATGGTGCCGGGCCATTCTTCATCACCCGAAGGATGGATGGGGAAAGAAAAGCCATGTTAACCTGGAAACGATTGAACTGTTCGTTCAACAGCACAGGGTTGCGCGCAGTTTCTGTTGACAGGATGATCAGCCGCATACCTGAATACAGAGCGTTAAGAAAGATCTTTAACGCTGCGATGAAATTCAGCGGTGCAGCCAGTGCCGTACAGGTGTTCTCGTTTACCAGATCTCCGGGGGTTCTCTCAAGTGAGGCCTGATTCAGCTTGATCTTTCCATACTCCTGTAAAACGCCTTTGGGTTTCCCGGTACTGCCGGATGTGTAGATGGCAAAGCAGGCGTCATGATCATCTGCATGATGATACCCTGTCACAGGTTTACTCTTAAGTATCTCCTGCCATGTATCTTCGTCAATCACCAGGCGGCATCTGCAGTCCTTTTCTATTGCATCAATACGTTCCGGCGCATAGTCATCTTCCACCACGGTAAATGCCGCTCCGGCTTTCCATACTCCCAGCATTGTAATAAAAGGACGCGCATCCCTCGGAAGTCGGATCAGCACAAAATCTTCCGTCCCGATCCCCATGGAGCAAAGATACCCATATACGAGGGAAGATAATTCATCAACCTGCCTGCGGGTGAAGCACTTTCCCGATACTTCTTCTGTCAAAAAGACCGCTTCCGGATCCTGACTCACCACATTCATCCAGCTTCTGCACACATACGGAATGGTGTTCAAAAAATCGAGCTTCATAGTCACTCTCCTTCTACACATGGGCAGCTTTGCCATGCTCATTTCTCTTTACTCCCTGAAACAAAGATTGTCTCTGTTGGAATTTTCATAATTCCTTACAGATCAAATCAGACAAATTAATGTTGGACAAGGATTTTTTTCACTTTTTTTGCCGGTTCGTTAAGCAGTGACAGGGTGAGTCGAACCGGCACATTATTTACGCTGCTTCGTAAAACGACCATTCCGGCTTTCCGTGTTCAGGTTGCATTTTCAGAACGCTCATTCTATAATAATACAGACGTTGTGAAAATATTTCAGCAGTTTCAAATCACGCATTGTTACCATTCACGTCCCGGAAACGGAGGTTTTGCATGGACGATCAAGAACTTGCCCTTGAGGTCATCTCAAGATTAAAGAAGGAATATCCGGATACAGTCTGTACACTTGACTATGATGAGGCCTGGAAGCTTCTTGTCAGTGTCCGCCTGGCCGCACAGTGCACGGACGCACGGGTAAATGTTGTTGTTCAGGAGCTTTTCTCAAAATATCCGAATATTGAAGCTCTCGCGGCGGCCTCGCCGGAAGAGATCGAATCTATCGTGCATCCCTGTGGGCTTGGAAAGAGCAAGGCCAGAGATATCAGCGCATGTATGAGGATGCTGCGTGACAGATTCGGGGGACGTGTACCGGATGATTTCGATGATCTTCTTTCGCTTCCCGGCGTCGGACGGAAAAGTGCAAATCTTATAGTCGGGGATGTTTTCGGAAAACCTGCCATTGTCACCGATACCCACTGCATACGCCTTTCCAACCGTATCGGCCTGGTGCACAACATAAAGGAACCCAGAAAAGTCGAGATGGCACTGCGCAAAATAGTACCTCCCGAAGAAGGCAATGATCTGTGCCACCGGCTTGTAGATCATGGCAGAAAGATCTGCACGGCGCGAACAAAAAAACCATTCTGCAGCGAATGCTGCCTGAATGATATATGCGAGAAAAACGCGTGGGGGCTGTAAAAAAATAAGACAGGGGACGGTTCTCTGTCTTATGAAAATAAGACAGAGAACCGTCCCCTGTCTTATTTTTTCACAGCCCCACTCTTTATTCGTCCCATCCTTCGTAAAAGCGGACTGTGACGCATATGTTTCTCACTGCTCCCCCTTCACCCGGGGACAGGTCATCGATATCTGTGACCGGCGGCATTTCCGGTTCTTCTTCAGCCAGCTCGGCTTCTATCCAGTTCCGGGCCGCTTCATTAGCCAGTTCTACCGCTTCTTCCAGTGAATCTGCTTTTACATTTATTCCATACAGATCAGGAAAAAAGCCTTCGAACCCTGATTCTCCACATTTTTTGAACACTGCCGGATAAATGAATTTCATATAAAAGCACCTGCCTTATTCAATATTCAAGTTCAGCCTCCAAGATTGGAACCTTTCTGCCTGGCATAAACCTTATTGCCAGCATGACCCTCTTTGCCAGGCATGAACCGGGTTGCCAGCAAGAACCTCTTTGCCGACATGACCCTCTTTGCCAGCATGAACCTCTTTGCCAGGCATGAACCAGGTTGCCTGCATGATCTTCTTTGCCAACATGAACCTCTTAACCAGCATGAACCTCTTTGCCGCATCTTGCATTGATATGCTTATTAAAATAATACCGCCGCGATAACGCCCCCGGTCCGGACATTTATTTTATGCCTTTCATCGACAGGCTTATCCTGTTCTTTTTCAGGTCCACGCCCAGAACGCGGACGTCTACCACATCGCCTACGCTCACTGCTTCAAGAGGATGCTTGATATATTTGTCGCTCATCTGGGAAATGTGTACCAGTCCGTCCTGATGGACTCCTATATCTACAAAGGCACCGAAATCGATCACATTTCGGACAGTACCTTTAAGTATCATCCCTTCCTTTAGATCCTTCATATCCATAACGTCAGTACGAAGGATAGGCTTCGGCATTTCATCCCGGGGGTCTCTTCCGGGCTTCTCAAGCTCTTTTACAATATCCTGCAGGGTTATCTCACCTACAGCCAGCTCCTCCGAGAGTTTTTTATAATCCCCAACCTTCCGGGCGATCCCGGTAAGTCCGCCGGATGCGATGTCCTCAGGCTTATAGCCCAGCTTTTTGAGAAGTCCCGCAGCGGCATCATAGCTCTCCGGGTGCACGGCTGTAGCATCCAGCGGGTTCTCTCCGTTCGCAATGCGCAGGAAACCGGCGCACTGCTCAAAGGCTTTCGGCCCGAGTTTTGCTACTTTCAGAAGATCCTTCCTTGTGACAAAACGCCCGTTTTCCTCGCGGTACGCTACAATGTTCTTTGCAGTGGTCTTTGTGATACCGGAAACGTAGCATAAAAGAGAGACCGAGGCCGTATTCAGGTCAACTCCGACTTTGTTTACGCAGTCCTCCACAACACCGTTAAGTGCTTCACCCAGCTTTTTCTGGTTCATATCGTGCTGGTACTGTCCGACTCCGATCGATTTTGGGTCGATTTTCACAAGCTCGGCCAGCGGGTCCTGAAGCCTTCTGGCGATCGAAGCAGCACTCCGCTGCCCTACGTCAAAATTCGGGAACTCTTCGGTAGCCAGCTTGCTGGCCGAATAGACCGAAGCCCCCGCCTCATTGGTGATCACATACTCTACCTTCTCGGGTATCTCCTTCAGCAGTTCCACGATAATCTGCTCTGATTCACGGGAAGCAGTTCCATTTCCAACTGAGATCAGCGAAATATTGTACTTCTTGATAAGCTTTTTGAGAGTCTCCTTCGCCTGACGGATCTTTGTCTCATTTGTCGGTGCGGTCGGGTAGATCACCGTGGTATCCAGCACCTTCCCTGTCGAATTGACCACTGCCAGCTTGCATCCGGTCCTGAAAGCGGGATCCCATCCGAGGACATTGCGTCCCGCAATCGGGGGCTGCATCAGAAGCTGCTCCAGGTTTTTCCCGAAGACAGTTATCGCGCCGTCCTCAGCCTTCTCAGTCAGGTCATTTCTTATCTCACGCTCGATGGATGGCTCTATCAGTCTGTGATAGCTGTCCTCGATCGTTTCCTTCAGAACCTGCTCAGTGTTCGGATTATTTTTCCTGATAACGCGTCTCTGCAGATATCTGAGTACATCCTCCTCAGGAGCCTCTACCTTCACCGTCAGGATTTTTTCCTTCTCACCACGGTTAATGGCAAGCACACGATGACCGGCAAGACGTTTGACCGGCTCCTCAAAATCGTAATACATCTCATATACCGATGAAGTCTCACTGTCCTTTGCTTCGGACTTTAAATATCCCTTGTCAAATGTCAGCTGTCTGATCTTCATACGGTAATCAGCTTCGTCAGAGATGCGTTCAGCGATAATATCCTTAGCTCCGGCAAGCGCATCCTCTGCTGTTTTTACATCCTTTTCCTCTGAAACATATGCGGCAGCCTCTTCAAGAAGCGGTTTCCGCGTAGTCTGGAGCATTATAATGTCAGCAAGAGGCTCCAGCCCTTTCTCCTTTGCGATCGTAGCCCTTGTCCGGCGTTTTGGACGGTAAGGACGGTAAAGATCCTCAACCACTACCATGGTAAGGGCTTCTTCAATCTGTTTTCTGAGTTCCGGAGTGAGTTTTCCCTGCTCCTCAATACTCCCGAGCACCTGTGCCTTCTTTTCTTCAAGATTCCGAAGATAGGTAAGACGTTCAGAAAGCGTCCTCAGCTGTTCATCGTTAAGAGAGCCCGTCACTTCCTTACGATACCGTGCGATAAACGGGATAGTATTGCCTTCATCAATAAGCTGCACTGCCGCATCAACCTGATTGCGGCGGACATTTAGTTCATCTGTTATTATCTGTAAAATATCCATATGATCTCCACTATACTTACTGTCGTGTTACTATATCCTGCATTTGTTCCTGCGTCTCTTCCGGAGGATGATAGAGTATGTATTCTCCCCGGATATCACGGTAAAACGCAACATTCGAAAGTTCCATATACGGCAGCACATAGAGGAACGGAATGTACATCGCGAAAGCTGAAATCAGCGCCCATGGAAGAAAGCTGAGCTGCAGCAGCAGGAATCTTATGCAGTTTCCTTTCATAAGTAAAACACTCTTTTTGAGCGCTTCAATGCTTGTAAGCTCCGGCTCATCTGCAAGCAGGTAGTAGGTGAGACGGAGTGGTATGGTTATCAGAATCCCGACACACAGGCAGGCAAAACTGACCGCTGTCATCATCAGATAGTAGTTTATAAGCTCTTCCTGTGTAGTCGGCAGCGGCGCCGTATAACTGTAAACAGTCGACGGCAGACTGGTCAGCCAGGTAATAAGCGCCATGATAGCCGATGCCAGGATTATCCTGTCAGGGTCATTAGTAAAAAACCAGAGCAGCTGTCCATAATATGACTCTTTCCCTCTTGAAAGATTCAGGAGCATATAGTACATTCCTGCCTCAAACAGGCATATAAGAACTGTAAGCGCAAAGGAAAAAATCTCCCCCAGGATTATACTGAGCGTTCCCGTAGCGGGGATCAGCATGCCTGTAATGACAGGCGATGCAAACTGTATGGCCACGACGGTCAGAGACGCGCCAATGGCCATTCCAGGTTTCAGCTGAAACGCTTCCCTTGCATATCGTTTCAGCTGTCTGTTAGTCTTTTTCATATTGACATCTTCCTTCAAGTTCAAGTCCGGCCTGCCGGAGCCTGATGAACTGTCACAAAAAATCTTCTGTTCTTCAGTCCGAAAGGTCAAACGCGTCATGCACCGCGTTCATTGCGCGCACGCCATCCTTCTCCTGAATGATGACAGTCACCCGGATTTCTGATGTCGCTATCATATTGATGTTCACATTTTCATTGTAAAGGCTCTCGAACATCTTTGCCGCGACTCCCGGATTGCTCATCATTCCCGCTCCGACTATGGAAAGCTTGGCAATATTACGCTCAGAATGAAGCTCCTTATATCCCAGCCTTGCCCGGCTGTCCTCAAGGGCTGCCACTGCCTCGTCAAGATCAGACTGGTTGACCGTGAATGATATATCCTTCGTTCCTGACCGGCCTATCGACTGCAGGATCATATCAACATTTATGTTGCGCCGCGCCAGTATGTCAAAAAGGCGGAATGCCATACCGGGCACATCCTTAAGTCCTATAACGGCGATCCTCACCGCATCCGTATCAAGCGCGACTCCGCTTATCAGCATTCTTTCCACGCTTACTTCCTCCTTCACCACCGTACCTTCGCTGTTGTTGAGACTTGATCGGACTACCAGCGGCACTCCGTATTTTTTTGCCATCTCAACAGAGCGGTTGTGAAGCACTCCTGCTCCCAGTGTTGCCAGATCCAGCATTTCGTCATACGTGATCTCCTTGAGTTTCCGGGCATGCTTCACCTTGCGGGGATCTGCCGTATAAATTCCGTCCACATCTGTGTATATTTCACAGGCATCCGCGTGCAGCGCCGCCGCCAGGGCAACCGCCGTGGTATCCGAGCCGCCTCTTCCCAGCGTAGTGTAGTCGTCATACTTGTTGACGCCCTGGAAGCCAGTGACGATCACTATCCTTCTGTTTTCCAGCTCCCGGCGGATCCTCTCAGTGTCGATCCTCTTAAGCCTTGCGTTGCCGTGGGTAGAAGTAGTGTGCATGCTGACCTGAAAAGCATTCAGGGAGACAGCCGGTATTTTAAGTTTATTCATTGCCATTCCCATCAGAGCAACCGACATCTGTTCTCCTATCGAAAGCAGCATGTCCATCTCTCTTTTGGGAGGTTTTTCGTTGATATCCTGAGCCATGGCGATCAGTTCATCTGTATACTTTCCCATTGCGGAAAGAACAACCACAACGTCATTTCCTTTATTATAATCTTCTATGCATCTCCTCGCCACGTTATAGATCCTCTCCTTATCCGCGACAGAGGTTCCGCCGAATTTTTTAACGATCAGCATATTCAAAGTCCTCAGTCAGTGTCCGACATATGCACGGGCAGCCCCGAAACGCCTCCGTATCAGCAGCTGTCCGCATTACTCTTTTGCGAAAACACGGATCACGCTTATCACCTTATCTCCGAGCCGGGCCTGCTTCTTATCGAAGTCCGCCTGTTTCATGAACGGAGTGATGTAGCCTGTCTCCTCCGGGATTTTAGCTATCCTGAAAACCCTCGAGCCGGGCAAGATAGAAAACACATCTTCTTCCGGAATATCCCTTGTACGTACAAAGAATTTCCATCTGGCATCTCCCGGGTCTACCATCTGAGCTTCTTCATCGGTCCAGTTAGTACGAACCGTCTTATTGAGATGCATTGCGGCATCCACGATATCAGCAGATACTGCGCTGGCTGTCGGGAGCATTCCGGCACCGCTGCCGTAAAACATCGCATCACCCAGCATGTTTCCGTGAACAAAGATCCCGTTAAAGACATCGTTAACATTATAGAGCGCCTGGTCCTTATCCACAAGGAAAGGCGCCACGATTGCTGTCACACCTTTTTCTGTATTTGTGGAAAATCCGAGCAGCTTTATCCTGCAGCCCATAGCCGCGGCATATTTCATATCCTCGGAAGTGATCTTTGTGATCCCCTCGGTAGGTATGCTGCGGTAGTCGACATACTTGCCATATGCAAGGGTCGAGAGGATGGCTGTCTTCCGGCAGGCGTCGTGGCCTTCGACATCATCCGTCGGGTCGGCCTCTGCGTAGCCCATAGCCTGGGCTTCCTTGAGCGTCTCCTCAAAATCGCTGCCTTCCTCGCCCATTTTGTACATCATATAATTGGTGGTCCCGTTCAGGATTCCTGCGACAGTGTCGATCTCATCAGCAGTAAGTCCGTCATTGATGGCACGGATGATAGGAATGCCGCCCCCGCAGCTGGCTTCAAAAAGGTAGCTCACGCCTTTTTCACGGGCGATCCTCATAAGCTCGCGGCCATGCTCGGCAACAAGCGCCTTGTTTGAAGTACACACGCTTTTTCCTGCCTCCAGGGCCTTTTTTGTGAAAGTATATGCGGCACCGGTTCCGCCCATCACCTCAGCAACGATGGCAACCTCCGGATCGTCAAGGATCACCTGAAAATCATGGACAAGTACATCCTCCGCCGGATCACCCGGGAAATCCCTCAGGTCAAGTACATATTTAATGCGGATCGCCTCACCCAGGCGGTTCTCTATGATTTTGTGGTTTGTAGTGAAAACCCTGTATACTCCGCTGCCGACAGTTCCATAGCCAAGAATCGCTATATTGATCATCTTAATTTCCTCACCCTTCGTTTTAAACTCTGCAATATTAAAAACAGCGCAGCTGCTCATAACCCGTTATGAATATGCCTGGCAGCAGCAATGCAGCTCCCGACAGCCTGAAGCATATACGCATGTCTGAACTGACGCTTATCCCCTTCCTGACATGTTCAGGGGCGCAGCTTGTCCGCTTTCTGGCATGTTCAGGGGGCGGCCGCTTATCCGCTTCCGAGCATATTCAGGAAATGAACTCCTCTCTGCTTTTCTATCTCCTCTATCATGGACTGCGCATCGCCGCAGGACGGAAGGATCTCAACACTGATGGTAAGAGTTGCAACTCCGTTTATGGGAATGCTCTGATGTATGGTCAGTATATTTCCATGACAGCCTGCGATAGACTTGAGTACTCCGGACAGAAGTCCCGGCTCATCGTCCATCTGAATTACAAAGGTGATGGTTTTGCCCCGGCTCTCCTCGTGAAAAGGAAAAATATCTTCCTTATACTTATAAAAAGAGCTGCGGCTGATCCCGGTCTGGTCAGCTGCTTCCTGTACAGTTGCAGCTTTGCCGGAATCAAGGAGTTTCTTCGCCTCAACAACTTTGAGAAGAACCTCCGGAACCGCACGCTCCCTTAATACGTAATAATTTTTCTTTTCTTTACGGTCCTGCACAATGATCACCTCTGCGTCCGCATATTACAGACATATGTTTTCCTACGAGGGATATATTATCACAAAACCTTACCATGCGCAAGACTTGATTCAATGTAACTTTTCAGAACATTTTTTTCTAATAAGACAGCTGGGCCGGGCCTGAGCCCTCCATCCGGAATCCCGCCCTTACGGGTTTCATCGCGGCTTCGCGAAAAAGATTCCTCATGTTGTGACCCGATCAATTATCCGCTCTTTTTGCAAGGGCGGTCCACTTAAGATACGCATTGATGAAGATGTCAATGCCTCCATCCATTACCGCATCCACATTGCCCGTTTCCTCGTTTGTACGAAGATCCTTGACCATTGTATACGGCTGCATTACATAGGACCTTATCTGATGTCCCCAGCCGATGTCGGTCACTTCGCCGCGGATACCGGAGAGCTTTGCGGCCTCTTCCTCCTGCTTCAGCATGTACAGCTTTGCCTTCAGCATCTGCATGGCCTTGTCCTTGTTCTGATGCTGTGATCTTTCGTTCTGACACTGTACAACAATACCGGTCGGGAAATGCGTGATACGGATAGCCGACGATGTCTTGTTGATGTGCTGGCCGCCGGCACCGCTGGAACGGTAGGTATCGATACGGATATCGTCGTCCTTTATCTCCACATCAAGGTCTTTTTCAATATCAGGCATTACGTCACAGGAAACAAACGAAGTCTGGCGCTTTCCGGCGGCGTTGAACGGTGAGATCCTAACAAGGCGGTGTACACCTTTTTCGGATTTCAGATAGCCGAAGGCATTTTCTCCGTTTACCTGGAAGGTTACGGACTTGATACCGGCCTCATCACCGTCAAGATAATCGAGGACTTCCATGGTAAAGCCTTTGCGCTCCACCCAGCGGCTGTACATGCGGTAAAGCATGCTGCACCAGTCACAGGCTTCTGTCCCCCCGGCTCCGGCGTTCAGCTTGACTATCGCGTTTTCTGTATCATATTCTCCTGACAGAAGTGTCTTTACACGGATAGTGTCAAAATCCACCCTGAACTTATCCAGCATCTCCTGTATCTCAGGTATCATGTCAGGGTCGTTCTCCTCATATCCCATTTCTATCATCAGCTCGATGTCTTCCTTCTGGGATACCAGGTTCTGATATGTTTCAATATCATCCTTAAGATTCTTCAGTTCCTTCATTTTTTTCTGAGACTGTTCAGCATTGTCCCAGAAATCAGGCGCTTCCATTTCGCGCTCCAGCTCTTCGATCCTCTGCTGTTTGTTAGCGAGGTCAAAGTGAATCCCTCACTTCCACTAATGGTTCGGTATAAGCTGCAAGAACTGTTTTGAACTGATCTAATTCAACCATAGCTTCACCTTCTTTCATTTATTTTGTCAGCCTTTTGGGGGCTGCCGGATAAGATAATAGCATAAAGAGGCGTTTCTGTAAAGGGGACGGGGGATGGAAAAAGCTTTGCTTTTTTCCTGCTCCCCCTGGCCCCCGTACTTGTCTCGGCGTAACTTTGTTGGCGCCGATAAGTAACGTGGGGAGGAAACGCTCTCAGAGTTGCGAAGCCCGACGTTTCCTCCCCACACCCCTCCTTCCCCGGGCACGCTCCCTGAAAGTGATAAACCGTAAGTCCCCTGTCTTATTTTGGCGTGGACAAAGAAGGGGAGATGATGTACACTTCATTATATTGAATTTTGATCATAACTGTTCAGAACAGCCCGAAGCACTTGCTGCTGAGGGCGTACGAAAACGTAGATTTTGCATGCAACGGGCGATTTTGCATGCGGAGCATCGCCCGTTGCGTATCTGTTCAGGACGGGTTCTGAACAGATACTTTTGATTATGTTTTCAGGAGGATATTATGAAAATCTGGCTTACGCGGCATGGGCAGACGAGGCTTAATAAGATGCGTCTTATGCAGGGGCTCACTGATGAACCTCTTAATGAAACCGGTATCAGCCAGGCGAAGGCTATGCGCAGGCAGCTTCTTACTGTTCATCCGGATATTTCCTTTGATGCTGTATATGCAAGTCCGTTGAACCGGGCGGTGATTACAGGAGCGATCATCGGAGGGGTTTCTCCTCGGGAGGTCATCCGGGACAGACGTATCATTGAAGCCGATTTCGGGAAATATGAACAGAAAAAATACTACCTGCTTGGGCCTTCAATGTCATTATACTGGGCACTTCCCGAAGTATTTCCGGCACCCAAGAGTGTTGAGAGCATACAGTCCATGGTTTCCAGAAGCCGTGCTTTTCTTGAGGAACTGGAAAAAAAGGATTACGAAAATGTTCTGGTAGCCTGCCACGGTGGAATTCTCCGGGCTCTTTATGGCTGTCTTGAAGACCGCCCCTCCGGAATAAGATGGCGTCCGAAGCCGCATAACTGCTGCATGCGTATATATGAATCAGACAAGGGAATTCATCGTTTTATTGAAGAACTGAAGATATAATGATTTCTCATGAAGGGCTCAGACCCTGTAAGGAAATATACTCTGTGTTACAATCGTGACATCAAACAAAATGGAGGTACCAATATGTGGATTGCCGATGGCTGGGAGGAATATGAAGTTCTGGACACTTCGGATGGGGAAAAGCTGGAGCGATGGGGGGATTATATTCTGGTCCGTCCGGATCCGCAGGTAATATGGAACACACCAAAAAATGCAAAAGGATGGAAGAAAAAGAATGGTCATTACCACAGAAGTTCAAGAGGCGGCGGGGAATGGGAATTCTTTAATCTGCCGGCGCAGTGGGATATCCATTACAGGCTTCAAAGCCTGGCTGAGTATCAGGATCAGGCGGCGCTGACATTTCAGACCCTGACATTCCATCTTAAGCCTTTCAGCTTCAAGCATACCGGGCTTTTCCCTGAGCAGGCTGCCAACTGGGAATGGTTTTCGGAATTGATAAAAAAAGCAGACCCCCCTGTGAAGGTTCTCAATCTGTTCGCCTATACAGGTGGTGCAACGCTTGCCGCTGCGGCGGCTGGAGCATCGGTGACCCATGTCGATGCATCAAAAGGAATGGTCACATGGGCAAAGGAGAACGCTGCAGCTTCGGGCCTTGCCGATGCACCTGTCCGCTGGCTTGTCGATGACTGTGTGAAATTTGTGGAGAGAGAAATACGACGCGGAAATCGTTATGATGGCATAATCATGGATCCGCCCTCTTACGGCCGTGGCCCAAAAGGAGAAGTATGGAAGATCGAAGAATCTATCTTCCCGCTCATCAGCCGGACAGCCCTGCTGCTGAGCGATAAACCGCTCTTTTTCCTGATAAATTCCTACACCACAGGTCTCCAGCCCGCAGTGCTTTCATATATGCTCAATATTGCCCTGAAAGAAAAAGGAGGCCATGTCTCATCTGAAGAAATAGGCCTTCCCGTAAAAGAAAACGGCCTGATACTCCCCTGCGGCGCATCAGGAAGATGGTGGAAATAAGACAGGGGACGGTCCCCTGTCTTATCTATGACAGCATCTCTACAACCTTCTCAAAATGCATGAACCTTGATGCTTTTATCAGCACTGTATCGCCTTTCTGAAGGTATGCCGGAAGGTGGGTGAGAAGGCTTTCTCTGTCCGGTTCCCAGATTACTTTTAAATCTGTTCCGGAGGATGCTGCGGCTTCTTTTGCTGCTTCTGCCATCTCCTTGCAGAGCGTTCCTGTGCAGATCAGAAGATCAATGCCGCAGGTGGCAGCGAATGTTCCTACACTTCGGTGCATTTCAGCTTCGTCTTTTCCAAGTTCACCCATATCTCCAAGGACTGCCACTTTCCGGCCGTCAGCATCTTTCAGGATCCCAAGCGAGCCTTTCATAGATGCGGGACTTGCGTTATAGCAGTCGTCAACCACCAGATATTCCGGGGTGTCTATCATACGGAACCGGCCTTGTATGGTTTCTATATTTTCAATGCCCTGCCTGATCTCTTCAGATGTAAGTCCGTATATATGGCCGACTGCTGCCGCAGCCAGTGCATTATATACATTATGGATTCCCGGTACCGGAATGTGTACGCTGAAGCTTTCACCATGCAGATGAATATCACAGTCGGTTCCGCGAAGTCCACGGCTGATTATGTTGTCCGCGTAAACATTGTTTTCCGTGGAAAGGCCGTAAAACACTGGCTGTATTCCATGGCTCTCCTTTACTTTTATGAGCTTGTCATCATCGCCGTTAAGCACAATATTTCCGCCCGGACGGATGAAATCGAGCATTTCGGTTTTTGCCCGGAACACTCCGTCTCTGTCTCCAAGGAACTCAAGATGACAGGTACCGATATTAGTTATCACGCCGGTGTGCGGCTTTGCCACCTTTGCAAGCCTTGTCATCTCGCCAAAGCTGCTTATACCCATTTCAAGGACTGCCATCTCATGTTCTTCGCGAAGTCCGAAGATTGTTAGCGGAAGTCCCAGTTCATTATTGAAATTCCCGGGAGTCTTGAGTGTATTGTATTTCACACTCAGCACGGAAGCCACAGCCTCCTTCGTACTTGTTTTCCCGACAGAGCCGGAAATCCCGACAACCGGAATACCCAGCCCGGAAAGATAGAATTCAGCTATATCCTTGACAGCCTGCAGGGAAGACTCCACATGAATACATGGCTCACCCGTTTCCTCCACACTTTTTTCGGTAAGTGTGATAAGCGCACCGGCTTCCCTTACCTGGGGAATAAACTTATGTCCATCCACGCGTTCACCCACTATCGGGACAAACAGGCAGCCCGGGGACGCCTCCCGGCTGTCGGTAGTGATGGATAAAACTTCGTTATTAAGGATACTGCTGTCACCGTAAAATGTTCCGCCGGTGACACGCGTTATGTTTTCAACCGTAAGATTTTTCATAATATATCATATCTCTCTCATTCTAATAAATTGATGAAGTGCTTCCCCGCAGCAAGCAGCAGGGGATCAGCCATGTCTGTTTCCTTCATTTGCAAAGTCATCCTGAAGGGCTTCGTATCCCACTCAATGACAGAACTCTTCACAAATGAAGCACCTTCTGTAAGAAGATGGGCACTGACCTGCCAATGATAGTCATGGCCTGACAGCACCCATCTTCCTGCTGCTGTGATCAGCAATCATATTTCGTATCTGTTCAGAACCTGAACAGATACGGGCAAAAATCCGGGAAAGCGGACATTCGCAATTCGCTTTGCTGCTTGCTCATGAACAACGCTTTGCGTTGTTCAAATCGCCTTCGGCGATGGGATTTTTGCCTGTTGAATCATGTTCGTACACCCTCAGCAGCAAGTGCTTCGGGCTGTTCTGAACAGTTACCATATTTCTTCATCGACACCCTGATAAGCTCTTCGCACAGGTCCGGGAAGGTCATTCCCAGAACTGCGGCTTCCTGCGGTATCAGGCTGGTAGGCGTCATCCCGGGCAGTGTGTTTGCCTCCAGGCAGAAGACATCCCCGTTGTCCCGCATGATAAAATCAAGCCTGCAGTAAGCCTCCATATGCAGGGCTCTAGCTCCGGCTTCAGCAATTTCCTGCATTTTCTTGGTCAGCTCGGCCGGTATGTTTGCCGGGCAGGTTTCAATGGTGGAACCGGGTTTGTACTTGTTAGTATAGTCGTAAAAACCTGATAAAGGCTGTATTTCAATGACAGGATAGGCCTTTCCGTCAACGACCGCCACGGAGAATTCACGGCCGTCAATGTACTGCTCGACCACGACTTCACCCTCATATGAGAAAGCGGCATCCAGCGCTTTTTCATATTCCTCCTGATCGTGTACCATATATACGCCTACGCTGGACCCTCCGCAGCAGGTTTTGACAACTACCGGGAACCAGAGTCCAAGCTTTCTCAGATCATTCTCCCTTTTTTCAAGGAGCATGGAGCAGCCTTTCGGAACAGGAACACCGTTCATCAGGAACATCTGCTTTGTAATTCCCTTGTCCATTGCCATGGCACTGCTGAGATATCCCGTACCTGTATACCGGATGCCCATAAGGTCAAAAGCCGCCTGAACCCTGCCGTCCTCACCGTTTGACCCGTGCAGCCCAAGAAACACGATATCCGCCATACGGCATATTTCCAGTACATTCGGGCCGAAAAAACTGCGGCGTTCTTTTTTCATGCTTTCGATCTTGTCATCAAAGCTCTTCATATATGCTGCCGCATCCGCGACATCATATTTTTCAGGAAAAGCATTTTCCTGATCGACAGACGGGATTCCGCAGAAAATATCCACCAGAACCGCTCTCTCACCTTTACTGCGGAGCGCTTTACAGATCTCTGTACCTGATACAATTGAAATAGCACGTTCAGTGCTTGTGCCTCCAGCCAGAACAACAATGTTCATGCCGTTACCTTATCCTTCCTTCGTCATATATCACTACCGGAGTTCCCTCATCTGCATATGAAAACAACGAAGCCATCGCATCTGTCGGAACCAGGACGCTGCCTTCGGTTCCCTCCCAGAAATAGACGTCATCCCCAAATTCCGTGCGCCATGGCGCATCACATATGTAAAGCGCGTTGTTTAACTCCAGTGCGTAATTAACGTTTCTGTTCATTCCGTCAACACTTATTTCAGATGCGGTATTTTTGCCTGCAACCTTGAAAATGCCGGTCGGAGTTGTCATATAGTCGTATTGCGGAGAGCCGCTGATGACAGATGTATCCACAAGCGGCTTTCCTTCCTCATAGTATACCAGCCTCTGATACATCAGGTCGATCTCAATGTAGGTCATTCCCAGGTCGTCCGTGCTCACCCGGCTTCCACCGCTCTGTGAATAGACCGGCTCCCGTACGTCCACGGTTCCTTCTGATATAACCTGCATTAGCTCCTGAGTCTCTTTATCCTCATCAATGATCCAGCCGAACTCTGCGTCGTTGATGTTGATAGTGCGGTTGTCATATGTGAGAAAGCTCCTGTCAGTTCCATATGTATTATACTTTTCTGCAAGTCCCTTTACATATCCTCTGACCTTCTCTTCATCCAGAGTGGAATAGCCTTCGGCATCAGTAGTGACCCAGTCCCTTATTGTGTTCCAGTCAAGAGTTTCCGTACTGTCGGCAAAGTCATAAGTGATCCACGCATCTTTATAGTTCTGAAGCCTTGTGAGGCTTTCCTCTATCACCTGACTGTCCGATGTAATGGACGGTTTCAGATAGCAGCCTTCCTCCTCAAGATTTACCTCGGATTTTCTTTCAAACACTGCATTGCGGATCACCTCGCGGGCTTTATCCCAGTCGAGAGCGTTTCCTTCGACCTCCGGTACAACCGTAAAGGTATCGTCGTCCTCGATTACGATATGCGCATCCGAAGGATATGTCACATTCTTATCCTGCATGCAGTCAAGACTGTCAACCGCCCATGAAAGCATACCATCTGATATGCCAATAATACTTTCCGCCGTATGGTCGAATCTTCCTGTGAGATGGGTAAACCAGGCAGTGATATTCTGGTTTTTCAGAAGGTTTTCAACCGTACCGTCCGGCTCATAACCCATCCCGATCTCTTTTGCCGTTATAGCTTCGCGGCCATGGTACATCGTATCAACGGCCAGAGCATAGGTTTTTATCTCTCTGTCGATCAGGCTTTCTGCTTCTTCCACTGTCATCAGCGAACAGTCCATACCGTTTATCGTCGTCCCGGGAAAAAAATGGTATTGAAAGACGATTCTTCCCGCAATATAAACTCCGGCAGCAACAAATATGAGAAGCATAAGAAGGCCGATCACTAACTTTCTTCCCGTCCTCATTATATCTATCCTTTTCTGGGACTTTCAGCATTCACTCAACCGCTATCATGAAAGCAGCTTTTCCACATTGAACCGGTCAGCGAATACATCCGTGACCGGCAGGATTCACTCAGCCGCTCTCATGAAAGCAGCTTTTCCACGCTTGCTTTCTGAACGCACACAACAAAAACTTTCGCGGCTTCTTCCAGTTCAGCGAGTGTCGGGAAGGTCGGTGCTATACGGATATTGCGGTCTCTCGGGTCCTTTCCATATGGGAAGGTCGCACCGGCTTCCGTCATTATAACGCCTGCTTCCTTTGCGAGCTCCACGATACGCTTTGCGCATCCATCCATGGAATCAAAGGAAATGAAATATCCGCCGTAGGGTTTTGTCCATTCGCCTATCCCCAGGCCGCCCAGCTCTTTTGAAAGAAGCTCTTCGACCATCTCGAACTTCGGACGTATCAGGTCGGCATGCTTAAGCATATGCTCATGAATACCGTCAAGATTCTTGAAGAAGCGTACATGGCGGAGCTGGTTAAGCTTGTCGTGGCCGATGGTCTGGATGCGCATATATTTGCGGAAATCATCCAGATTTGCCTTTGATGCGGCAACAGCTGCTATACCTGAGCCCGGAAAGCTGATCTTGGAGGTTGAAGTAAACTTGTACACAATGTCGGGGTTTCCGGCCTTGCGGCATTCCGCAAGTATCTCAAGCAGGAAATCCTGATGATACCCATACAGATGATGCACACTGTATGCGTTGTCCCAGTAGATCCTGAAATCAGGAGCCGCGGGTTTAAGCCTTGCGAAGCGTTCGCAGGTCTCCTTTGAATAGGTGATGCCCTGCGGGTTTGAATACTTCGGTACGCACCAGATACCTTTTATGGCATCGTCGGAAGAAACAAGCTCTTCTACCATGTCCATGTCCGGCCCGGTCGGTGTCATAGGCACATTTATCATTTCAATGCCGAAAAACTCCGTGATTTTGAAATGCCTGTCATATCCGGGAACCGGGCAGAGGAATTTGACCTTGTCCAGCTTGCACCATGGAGTATTTCCCATAACTCCATGCGTCATCGACCTTGCGATAGAGTCAAACATGACATTGAGGCTTGAGTTGCCGAATATGATGATGTCTTCCGGCTCAACTTCTGATATTTCGCCCAGCAGTCTTTTTGCCTCCGGAATACCGTCGATCACACCGTAATTCCTGCAGTCAACCCCTGTTTCGCATGACAGATCGGCATTTCCATGGAGGACATCCATCATATCCATCGATATATCAAGCTGGTCCGTTGCCGGTTTGCCTCTTGACATGTCAAGGCTAAGGCCCTTTGCCTTTATGTCATCATATTTCCTGTCAAGCTCAGCCTTGAGATTCAGCAGTTCTTCACGGGTTAATTCAGCATATGGTTTCATCCTGCGTCACACTCCTGTCTATATTCGTTTACAACTGTGTCTGTTCAGAACCGTACCGCTCAGGCATCCTGAACAGTTATCAACAATTATCATCTCCGCAGCTGCCGTTCAAAACATACAGCCGGAATAAATTGTTTTGACTGCACCGGGATGCTCGTCTCAGCCGATACAGATCATCCTAACAGTATACATAATACAGATTTGAAAAACAAGGGGGTGAAAGAAATAAGAGGATGCGAAAAAAGGCTTTTTCTCCACCCGGGCACGCTTCCGGCATCAATATAACCGTATATTTATAAGACAGCTGATTGAATTTGACCAGCCATCGCGTCCAGCGATAAGCTTCATCTGATATTTCTGCTGTGACACCACAAGCATATCCTCTATAGTATAGCCCATTCTTGTTTCCTCCATGATTGATTTGTGCGCAGCGCACAATAATGATGATGAAAAAAGTGGTTCAAAATCCATAGAAAAGTTTCTGATAAGTGATATTATGGTCTTAGAACACAAGAACAAGTTTAATATATAGGGGGCGTAAGGAAATGTCAATAAGAGAGAATATTCATTATGAAATGTATCTTGCCGGTGATGTTACTCCGGAATGGATCAAGGGCGAAAGATATGAGTACTGCGAGGATTTTTATGGTTCAATAGCACGAAAAGGACGCGAGCATTTCAGACGGTTCGTAAATCAGCTGAGGATGTTCCTGTTTTAAGCATCGCAAAGCAATCAATACTGTATTCCCCTGCATAACAAAATAGATTTCCATGAAAAAGGGGCTGTGAAAAAACGGGATTGAAAAATCCCAGGCTTCACAGCCCTTTCTTTTTTACACTGTTTTTACACCTGATGTCAGAAAAAGGGCATAATCCCCTTTTCCCATAATAAAGATGCCATCAACACAATAATCTAATTGCAGGCTTCCGTTATCGCTTCGCTGAAGGTCGGGTGCGGTCGGATGACACTGTACATCTGATCAAGTGTGAGGCCCGTTGTTATCGCCTGGGCGAATTCGCTTATCATATCTGAAGCACGGGCACACATCATCTGGGCTCCGAGCAGCTTTTTCGTTTCCTTCTCGAACACTACCTTTATGAAGCCGCGTTCCTGCCCTGAAAGAACCGTCTTTCCGTTTGCTGTCATCAGGGCTTTTCTGCTGCCTGCGGCGATCCCGAGTTCCTTTGCCTGATCGGCGGTGAGGCCGACTGACGCAATCTCCGGGTCCGTGTAAATGCAGGCAGGAATGACAGACAGGTTGACCGGCGGCTGTGCTCCGTTCATGTGAGCCACTGCATTCCTGCCCATGGCTGTGGCTGCATGGGCAAGCATGATACCGCCTGTAACATCACCTATGGCATAGATACCGGGGACTGAAGTTTCGCCGTTCTCTGCAGTGACGATACATCCTCTTTCCATGGAAAGAGTGAAACCTTCACCGAAAAGACCTGTCGTATACGGACGCCTGCCCGTGCATACAAGTATTCCGTCGGCTTTTGCAGACTGTACGGTCTCTTTCTCTTTGTATGTACACTCGAGGATCCCTTCACCAGATTCACTGCTGCATATTTTTTCGACCATAGCTCCGGTGATTATAGCGACTCCGCGCTTTTTCATAAGCATTTTCAGGCTCTGCGAAAGTTCCTTGTCCATGTTTGAAATTATGCGCGGCATGGCTTCGAGCACTGTAACTTTAGAGCCCAGGCTATTATAGATGGAAGCAAATTCCATTCCGATAACGCCGCCTCCGATGATCAGCAGGTGATCGAACGGTTCTTCCTTTCTTTCAAGCAGGGTATCGCTTGTGTAAACCCCCGGAAGGTCCGCGCCGGGTATTGGCGGCATTGAGGTGCAGGATCCTGTAGCTATCAGTATATGCTCTGTCTCAAGTTTTTTTACATTTCCTTCGAAATCTTTGGCTTCCACCTCATTCGGCCCGATTATACATCCGGTTCCTTTTATCACATCAACTTTTTTCTGCTTCATCAGAAGCTCGATTCCGGAGCGCAGGTTATTTACCACTTCCGATTTTCTGGCCTGGATCTTTTCCATGTCATATGAAACCTGACCGGCAGAAAGTCCGAAGCGCTCGCAGTCCATGAACTGTCTGTACAAATCTGCCGAATGAAGCAGGGTCTTTGTAGGAATGCAGCCGTGGTTAAGGCAGGTTCCTCCAAGCGCTTCCTTCTCAATAAGCGCTGTCCGCATCCCGTATTTTTCTGCGGCATAAAGGATTGCCTCATATCCGCCGGGGCCGCCCCCAATGACTACCAGATCATAATCTCTCATTCTCCATTTACCTCTTGTATATTTTTCCTGTTTCTTCCCATCAGAACCTTTTCTCTCAAATCCGGCAAGCCTGCCTTGTGCCGGGCTGCGTTCTCGCTGTGCGATATCTTTACCGGGTCACCTGATCAAATTAACCTTCAAGAAGCTCCCGGATATGTTCCACAATTGAATTGTCTGATATCATCCCCGGAAGACGCGAAACCGCACGGGCAACTGCATCTTTGTTATATTCTGTCCCCTTGAGGAGTGATACGATTACCGCTGATACACAAGGATCCATGGCATCGGTGAAGCATTGACAATCCACTATTTTTCCTCTGTTCACGTGCAGGAGAAGTTCTACCCCTCCAGAAGCAGTCCGTCCTTCCAGTCTGTGTGTAAACGGAATCGGACGTTCATAAAGCCATTCATTGCCGGAAAGCCATGCGGCATCGTTATTGATTTCGGATAATGCATCTTCAGAAAAGAAAGCGGAATCAAGTGTTTTTCCGGGAGTTATTCCGTACACATCAGCAAAAGCTTCTATAAGGCTTTGTTCAAGAAGAGGGACAGTGATATCTCTGTTGAACTCTGTAAGATTGACTACCCGTGAGCGTACCGAGGCAACCCCTTTGCCTTTAAGCTTCTCTTTGTCTACATTGAGGTAGCGGCTCATCTCATCCCTGTTAACATTCACCATTATGGTTCCGTGGTGACAGCAGAAATCCCCACTATTATAATAGGCGGTTCCAGAAAACTTTCTTCCTTCTGCCAGAATGTCATTCCGTCCGCTTATCTGTGCAGGTATCCCAAGTCGCCTCACTGCCCTTGTAATCACTTCGGTCTGTTTTCCGGTATCATAATCCGTCTTTCTTGTACAAAATGAGTAATTCAGATTTCCGGTGTCATGATAGACAGCCCCTCCGCCGGAAAGACGGCGGACAAGAAATCCGCCGTCTTCTGTGAGCTTTGAAATATTGCACTCCTTCCATGCATTCTGGTTTTTTCCGATAACCACACAGCGACGGTTCTGCCACAGAAACAGAGTGCACTCCTCTTCGTTTACATGATAAGTAAGATATTTTTCGATCGCAAGATTACGGTAGGGATCAAAGGAAGCAGAGGTCCTTTTTTCCCGGCAGATATTAAGCCTCAAAATCATAGCGGATCACTGGATTACGGGCTGCAAGAACCTCATCCGGCCTGCGTACTGCAGTATGGAGCGGTTTTTCATGCATGCTCTGTGGGTTTGCAAGTGCTTCTTCGCAGATCTCGCGGAAGATGCTGACAGCTTCGTCGAGAGTCTCTTTTGTTTCTGTCTCTGTGGGCTCTACCATCAGTGCTTCATGTACGATAAGCGGGAAGTACATCGTCGGCGGATGGATCCCATGATCGAGCATTGCTTTTGCCAGGTCCAGGGCTGATACACCTGTCTCTTCTTTCATCTTTTCCATGCTTATGACAAACTCGTGCATGCACACTTTATCGAAAGCCATCGGGAAGATATCCTTAAGCTTTTCTTTCATATAGTTAGCATTCAGAACGGCGTTTTCCGCAGCTGCAGGAATGCCTTCACGTCCGATGGAAAGAATATAGGTGAGAGCTTTCACGGCTACAAGGAAATTGCTGCTGAATGAGCGGACATCTCCGATGCTTCCTTCCACACCTTTTCCTGGCAGGTATTTAGCAAGAAAAGCCTTGCAGCCTCCCGGGCCGCTTCCCGGACCGCCGCCGCCATGGGGCGTCGAGAAGGTTTTGTGCAGGTTCACATGTATTACATCGAATCCCATATCTCCGGGACGCGCGATGCCCATGACTGCGTTAAGGTTTGCTCCGTCATAGTAGCAAAGCCCGCCGGCCTCATGTACGATACGTGTGATCTCAAGAATATTCGGGTCAAAAAGTCCGACTGTATTAGGGTTTGTGAGCATAAGCCCGGCAGTATCAGGACCGACAGCTGCCTTCAGAGCTTCAAGGTCGACACAGCCGTTCCCGTCGGAAGGAATGCTGACAACATCAAAACCTGCCATGGATGCGCTGGCGGGGTTTGTTCCATGTGCGGAATCCGGAACAATGATCTTTGTCCTGGCCATATCGCCCCGCTCTCTGTGATATGCCTTTATGAGCAGAAGTCCTGTGAATTCTCCATGAGCGCCGGCAGCCGGCTGCAGTGTAACTGCATCCATTCCGGTGATCTCACAGAGGAATTTTTCAAGCGTTTCCATCACTTCGAGGCATCCTTTTACAGTCTCCGGATCCTGAAGGGGGTGTATCTGCGTAAAGCCCGGAAGCGCAGCCATCTCCTCATTTATCTGGGGATTGTATTTCATGGTACAGGAGCCCAGCGGGTAAAAACCGTTGTTGACTCCATACGTCTGGCCTGCCAGGGCTGTGTAATGGCGGTCTGTCTCCGTCTCCGGAAGCTCAGGAAGATTCAGGGCTGCCTGACGGGCAGCTGCATCCGGAAGATGGACCGGTACATCTAAATCCGGAAGGTAACGGGTGCCTCTTCCTGGCATGCTTCTTTCGAATACAAGTTTCATGCTCCGGTCACCTCCTTTACAATGCCGGAGACCTTATCGATCTCTTCACGGGTGTTCATCTCAGTCGCGCACCAGAGGATGCGTCCATTGCCAAGCGGAAGTCCGCCGAGAATACCATTCTTATCAAGAGCAGAAAGCACTTTTTCAGGTTCAGGGCAGACGGTTACAAACTCATGGAAGAATTCTTTATCAGGACAGCAGAGTGTCAGTCCTGCTTCTGCCAGCTTTTCCTGCAGATAGTGTGCTTTTGAGGTACTTTGTACTGCAACAGACCTAAAGCCTTCAGGGCCCATAGCTGCCAGATAAGCTGCAGCCCTGAGAGCGCATAGCGCCTCATTTGAACAAATGTTGGAGGATGCCTTTTCACGCCTGATGTGCTGTTCCCTTGCCTGCAGTGTAAGAACATATGTCCTGTTTCCGTCACAGTCAACAGTCTGTCCAACAATACGGCCCGGGAGCTTTCTCATCATCTTTTTCCCCGCAGCCATGAAGCCTAGGTAAGGGCCTCCGAAGGAAAGCGGGATACCAAGCGGCTGGCCTTCGCCTACCGCTATATCAACTCCAAGCTCCCCAGGTGTTTTAAGTATTGCCAGAGAAACCGGATTGCAGCTTTCGATAATTCTTGCTCCTGCCGCATGCACTGCCTCGGTCAGCTCTTCCATTGGTTCCAGAATTCCATAATAATTGGGATGCTGGACCAGAAGGCACGAGACTTCAGATGTAAGCAGTTTTTTAAGCTCCTCTGTGTCTGTTATTCCATCCTTTTCAGGTACTGAAATAACCTTTACGTCACGACCAAAGCTGTAGGTTCTTACAACGGACAGTGTTTTCGGGTCAACGGTGCCTGATACAAGTATAACGGAACGCTTACGCTCCCGGCACATCTCGCAGGCTTCTGCGGCTGCCACGGCTCCGTCATATACACTGGCGTTGCTTGCTTCCATGCCGGTGAGGGTACAGATATCGGTCTGATATTCAAAGATAGTCTGCAGTACGCCCTGGCTTATCTCAGCCTGGTAGGGTGTGTATGCCGTGCGGAATTCCTCCTTGCCGGCTATAGTATTGACGATTGCAGGTATATAGTGATTATACGCCCCTGCTCCGCGGAAAATATGCCTGTATATGGTATTCTTCTCCGCCATTTCCTCCATGAGCCTTCTGACGCCAAGTTCTGACCTTCCTTCCGGAAGATCCAGCGGTGTCTTCAGCCTGACACTTTCAGGAATATCTCTGTAAAGGTCATCAAAACCTGAAAAACCGCATTCTTTAAGCATCTCCTGCTGTTCGGAGGGGGTGTTAGGTACATAGCTGCCCATAAATACCTCCTTTTTCCTGTAAAACGGGCTGTGAACAGAGTAACGATATCTTAGATCATTCAGCGATAAAAGCCTGATATTCCTCTGCAGTCATCAGCTCTTCCGACTCGGTAATTCCTGTTACTTTGATAAACCATGCATCATAAGGAGCCTGGTTCATAAGCTGAGGCTCGTCAGCGAGAGTTTCATTGATCTCGGCTACTGTACCGCTTACCGGACTCATAACATCAGATACAGCCTTAACGGATTCGACATCAGCGAAAGCTTCACCAAGAGTTACTTCATCACCTTCTTCAGGAAGGTTTGCGAATACAAGGTCGCCAAGCTGATCCTGTGCGTAGTCGGTAATTCCGATATAAGCTGTGGTCTCATCCTCAAAGCGGATCCATTCATGTGTTTTGGTGTACTTGAGATTTTCCGGAAATGTCATGATTTTTTCCTCCTTAAAAAACTGTTGTTAAATTGATGTTCTTTGGTCGTTCATAGCCATCAAAAGAATTAAACCGGTCTGCTTCAGAGTATTTTGACTTTTAGAGAGTTTTTCCTGTGAAAGAGTCATTCGTCCTGTGACGGAACTATTGGCCTTTGCCTGGATTTTTCAACCATGGCGGACTTTTATTTTGCTGCAGGTTTATGATAGAAGGGCAGGCTTACTGTCTCGGCTGCCACACGGCGGCCGCGGACTACTGCTTCTACCTGTGCGCCTACAACAGGAACATCGGTATCCAGCATAGCCATGGCTACCGGAAATCCAAGATACGGACAGTGTGTTCCGGACGTAGTCATTCCAACCAGACGGTCGCCGATCATTACTTCCTGATGTTCCCTTATTATTCCTTTTCCTGTGACCTTAAGCCCCACTCTCCTGCGGGAAGGTTCCCCGGCTGCAATAAGAGCTTCTTTACCAATAAACTCCTTTTTCTGGAATTTAACGAAATTTCCGAGACCGGAAGCTACGGGGGTGATCTCTTCGCTTAGTTCATGGCCATAAAGCGGCATGGATGCTTCCAGACGGAGCGTGTCCCTTGCTCCAAGGCCGCAGGGGATAAGTCCATCATCTTTACCGGCTTCCAGGAGCATATTCCACATGGCAGGAGCATCTTCAGCAGCCATATAGAATTCAAAACCGTTCTCTCCGGTATACCCGGTACGTGAGATGATACAGGATATTCCTCCGACTTTTCCATCAAAGACCGCAGAGTAATAGCCTGTGGGGATATCCTTCTCATCTGCCAGCCTGTGAAGTATAGCGTCAGCTTTCGGACCCTGCAGCGCTATCTGCCCATATTCCGCAGATACATCAGTGACAGTCACATCCCCAAAACAGTGCTCTTTCATCCAGGCAAAGTCTTTATCCTTGTTTGACGCATTCACCACAACAAAGTAATCATTATCGTGAACCTTGTAGACGATAAGATCATCAACGGTGCCGCCGTTCTCGTAGCACATCGGGCTGTAGCGGGCCTTGCCGTCCTTCATTACAGTGTAGTCGTTTGTCAGAAGATGATTAAGATTCCTGAGTGCGTCCGGCCCCTGTATTAATACCTCTCCCATGTGTGAAACATCGAAAAGTCCGCAGGCTGTACGCACTGCCATGTGTTCCTTGATCACACCTGTCTGGTATTGAACCGGCAGGATATAACCTCCGAATTCCACCATTTTTCCTCCGCATTTAACATGCTCTTCATACAGAGGAGTCTTTTTTCCTTCCATCCTGGTGTACCCCCTTTCATTAAACTGCAGTGACAACAATATAAAAAAGACAGGACGCGCTGCAGGACTTAATCAGTCCTGCAGCGTGACCTGTCTTGGTACCTGAAAGATTCGGCTGCCTGAATGCAGGCCTTTTGAGGACCCGCTGCCATGGCATCCCTTACTTCTTCGGTGCTGTAAAAGAATGTACTTCATCATGAAATACATCCCCGCTTTCCAGGGTCGCGTCCGATACCGGTTCTTTTGCCTGAGAGTTTTTCACTTGTGCCCCTTCGGCGTCCGGGCTGTGGTTACGTACACATGCCGGATCTCTCCCGGAATCATCAACCGCAGTTATTCTTTTATACTCCGAGTGTAATATATTGAGCCCGAAATGTCAATGTATTATCTGCTATTCCTACAGTGTCTGAGCCTTTCATAAGTAATCCTTTTTGCGAAGCAGAGATGAAGCCCGCAAGAACGTATTTCCGAATAGAGGCCCGGCCGCTTACGGCTGGGGCCGTGAATAGCCGCTCAGATATGAAAGTGTCTGTATGTCAGATATAGCGGCATCAAAACCCAACGTCATATATGAAAGCAACGAGGCATAAACAGGTTACAGGTCACACCCTGACCAGGACTTGATATCCGAAAAGGCGGAGGTACTTTTCATACCTCCGCCTTTACTTGCGCTTGTGAGATCACCTTTTCTGCTTTATCAAGAGCCAAAGCTTTCTTCCAACCTAAGCTCACCTG
>JAFUCO010000064.1 GCA_017459635.1 Blautia sp.
CACAAGTGCATCTTTTCATTTCGCTTCATATTCATTCCGTCCTTTCTGTCTTCAAATCTGACGGAATAAATCGTAAGGCTTCCCAATGAGATCCACAAGGAACGGGCTTTCACATCCGTGATACGAATCGTGTCATCGCATAATATAGGCTTTTCTTCCTGATGACGGCAGTATGAAAAATCTATTTCATTCTTTTCTCAAACCAGAACAGCATCCCTGTTTTTAAGAGATGCTGTTCGCGTCTTTTGATTCCCGGTTATAATGTCATCACTTCTCGGGAACACTCCATCGTAACCCCTTCCTTCCACTTTCCGGCTTTGCAGATTTCCTCTACCGACTGAAATTTTTCAAGGAGGTCATATCCTTTACGGATCACAATATCTTCTGAGAACCAGACTGGCTTTTCAAAAGCCAACTCATGACCTCCAAAGTCAATAATGATTCCTCTGGTAGCCCATACATCATATGTCTGCTGAGCATTTTCAAACAGCATCTGATGTTCCTGCACGATACGGACAGCAGCGATTTTTTCCTGAACGGGAGTCGTTACAAAGCTCTTATCCGCAATCAGGGGGTATTCCTTTTCTTCAACTGACCAGACCGCCACATCTTCCTCTGCTCCATAATAATCAAGAGGTTCCGTAAAGCTGTACAGATAGAAAAGATCTTCTCCTAAAACAAACCTGACCGCCTGCGAGGATGTATTTGTAAAAACAAATTCATCATGCTCTATCCTATTCAAAGTCTTCCCAACAACCGCCTGCAGGATCTGAATATCCTCATTTTTTAATCTTACATCTATGCTAACCATATCTCTACCTCTTCGTAAAATGTATTTTTTGTGTAACCAGTTCTCCGTGGTCATTGCTTCGTTCAATATCAATATCTACCGCTGGAGACTTATCTGCCGAGGACGAAACGTTTCTCCAGTTCATCGTTGATCCATCAGTCATTGTGACTCGTTTACCCTTTTCAGTCCCATCCTTGTAATATAGAGTTTTTTCAATACCTCCGTATGTAAGCCTGTCAAAAAAGTCTTTTGCTGTTGCTTGCGGATCGTCCGATGCTATATTGCGAATCATACTTGATCCACCTTGTCCGCGATCTCCGAAGAGTCCATTATGATACTTGTAAACTGCAGCCACGGAACCTATGTTTTCAGTGACCTTATGATAGTGGTCAGCTCCACCTTTATAACAAAGTTCCCACTTCACGCACCTTCCTTCCGATGAGTGCGTTCGAACTCACTTTCATATCGGTGGAAATCCACATGCCCTTTGTATTCTCCGAAAATCTCTTCCGGCATATAACCGTGAACCAGAACAGCTGAAGGAGATAATGTGTCTAACATCGCTCCACCTAATGTTTGGAATGACCGGAATTCCCTGACGCTGCAGGTAAAACCCGACCGCGCGGTTCATATATGTATTTGCCTGTTGAAGGCAGGGAGACTGGCCAATCATCATTGTACAGTCGGGAGTAATAACTCCATCATAAAGCTTCAATACGTCAATATATCGTGTCGTGGCTGTCAACACCCGCGAGAACTCTTTATCATAAGACAGGGGACGGTTCTCTGTCTTATTATTTTAGTGACATGAAAATCAGGGGCTGTGAAATAAGTCTTACTTTTTTCACAGCCCCTTGTTTCTGTGATTACCCAAATAGAGCGTGCCCGGGGAAATGGGGGTGTGGGGGAAAAACGTCGGGCTTCGCAACTCTGAGAGCGTTTTCACCCCACACTTTTCGATGTAGCTGTTTCAAGGCGTGAGCGAATCAGCCTAAAAGAAAAGGGGTTAGGGGTGGCGAAAAAAGTAAGACTTATTTCACAGCCCCATTCTTTTTGGATTATTCGTACTCGATACCGGCAAAGCGTTACTTAACGTATATCAGTTATACTGGCGTAGCAGAGGTAAAGCCATACTCCTTCTTTAATCGTTCCAAAATCTCATACGCGACCGGACAGACTGAAACAAAATTCAGAAAAGACAGCAGACTTCCCATTCGATCCGGCTGATCTGTATATGGATACTCTTTACAACTGTCCGGCTTATGATCGCCCAGAAGGCAGTTACCATCTTCCTGTAAAAAATCGCAGGGTACGCTTTTAGTCTGATAGGCATGTTCTTCTGCGTCAAACTGTTCCTTTAGATACCTTGTTCTGAATTCAGCTTCCGACAGTCCAAGCACAGCTGCATCTTTCCCTACTTCATCAACAGGAATCAATCCACGATAACGTTTACAACAATTTTTGCAACGGTTGCAATCATACTCAGCAAACAACTCATGATGCAGTCGAAAGAACTTTTCATCGAGTTCCTCCGGATCTGCGTGTATCTTCAGCCAAGTACGGAACCGATAATTTTCCTTTTCATTCTTCTTGGCGTAAAAAGTCAGTTTTCCTGGACGCAACATATTTCATCACCTCGTTTTTGATACAATCCTTTTTATTGCGCGCATTACAAACCTCGGTATAAAACAGGAATTTCTTGTTCGACGTTCATCCCGTTTTCATCTACTGAACACCTCAATGCTGCTATTGGAACACCAGCTTCTTTAACCTTCAGCAAAAGATCTGCAAAATATGGATCAGCCTCCTTGTTTGCAGAAAAAGAGGCTGCATCATTACGACAAACAACGAATAACAGCCGAGGATCCTGTCCACGTTTTTTCATCCACAAAAGCGACGTCAGTCTTTCATTCAGTGCTGTTGAAGGAATCTCCGGGAGATAAGCCACTCTGTTTTTTATAAATGAAGTACCCATCACCTGAATCATCAAGTCATGACTCATTCTGTTCATCGTAAGAAGCATCATACCTCTAACATCTGCATATAGCGAAATTTGCTTTCCCAACTCACCAGCAAGTTTTATTGAACACCACTTTTCTGCAATACGGAGAGGCTCCTTTGCATCTACACATACCAGAGTATCCTGATCATAGACAGAGTATAAATCAAACGGGGATCTCCTGCTCGTATTTAACGACTCACGAAGGAAACAAACCGCACCATTATTCAAAAAGCTCATATCAATCCCATTTGAAATATACGCCTCAAAAATATCCCCGTTTACTTTTACTTCAGCCAATCTACGGCTTACTCTTCGATTAAAGACTCCTTGTATCACTTTATCTATTCCTCATCTAAAAAGCATTATTCCTTTTTTGTGATCTCCCAATGACCACTTCTGCCGCCTCCAGTAAAATGTATATATTCTGTAGCATTTAATAGCCTTTGTACAGATCGTTCACTTATCCCCAAAGCTGAAGCCATCTGCTTTCTTGTAACTTTCGGATTTCGGATGACCAGCTCTCTTAATTTGGCCAGCTGGTCCTCAGAGTGCCTCAGAGTGCCATCCAGAGTGCTATTGGCACTCTGAGAGGTCTTCTGACTCTCATCTGTATCATTAGAATCCATCTTAAGGGTCAGCGTTACCTGATTCAGGATCGTATCCTCTTCAAGCTCCGATTCAGGCCAGCCTTTATCCGCCCAGGCTGCAAGAAGTCCTTATCCGAAAGCGCGTTCCAGACATTGTCCTCGTTCACAACACGAAATCGATTGCGGTAACGATGCAATGTTTCCGAATCAATATCATCCATCGTGTAATAATCCAGAAGAAGGCTGTCGTTGCCGCTTTCATTCTGGTCGCGGATCATGGCACGCACTTCCGCCTCGGAGCAGTGATAATCGCCCTCATGATTCCTCTTGAATGAGCCTTTGAAGGGATTTTCTCCTGTATGAACCGGGCGTACCATATAGTCAGCCCGCGGTACTTCAATCACGATAATCGGAAAGCCATCAATCTCCATTGGGTAGACATTTTCATCGATAAGGATATTAACGTTTACTTTGCTTCCGTTTATTGTATTCCAGAAATCGGAGATAAGCTTTTCCTGATCAGTAACTCCGATGATTAGAAAACGCTTTGCCGGATCTTTAGCGCTTTTATCTTCCTGTACGCCAAGAAGGATCGTACAGTATTTGTAAAAGAAGAATACGTCTCGTAGATTGAGCTCGGAATCTGCTTTTCTGCCTCCTTACACTCCAGATCTTTTTTTTCGCCCTTTAACAATAAACTCCTGATGTCAGCAGCTGTTTTCATGCAAAATCACCGCCTTTATCTATTTTGCTTTCTCTGAGGAGTTTTTCTGTCTCCACCTTATATACCATAAGCCGCAGGATATACTCCGGCATCGGGCGGTTGCCCAAATGCCAGTCCTGCACTGTCCTGTAGGGGATCCCGAAGTATTCCGCGAATTTCCTCCAGCTTAACCCGCTTTCATCTTTTATTCGTTCCAGTTCTATCTTTTTATCCATGTCATATATTTTAGCACGCACAGCGTACCATTTCAAGCGTTATCAAATTGTTATCATCCCTGATAACAGAATAATAACAGGCAATACGTATACTGCCTGCTATTACAATACATTTGGTATCAATCAGAATAATGGAGATCAAATTTTCATTTATTCGTACTCCACAAGTTATTGATTGCATTAAACTTATATGTTTAGTTTTTCTTGGAAATTCGGCTGCTTTTCCTATGAAAACGACCGTTTCTCCGAGACTCCATGAACTTTTAGTATCAAAACAGTATCACTCTTTAATACAAAATTTACTGCTTTAATCCTTGCTTCGTCGGTATCTGACGTGATTCGTACTGCCTTCAGAGATTACAAGACCAGTAGCTGTAAGGATATTCAGATAACGCCATGTGGTTGAATCGGACTTTCCGCATACTGCTTTTGCCTCTGCCGGAGATATACTGCCCTGGGAATCAATCACTTCTATGATATTCTCAACCTTACGATAGTCCGCTTCTTTCAAAACTTCTTTCAAAACTTCTTTCAAACTTCTTTCATTAGCAGACTGAAGTTCGTGAGTTTCTTTCTTATGGTTTTCCTCTTCCTGGATCCTGGCGAATTCCTCGTTAATGTATGCTTCGGCAAGCGTATAATCATCCAGATCATTATTCGGAGTAAACACCAGTTTCGGAGAGCCGTTGGCAGCCATCGAGTTCTTTGCCCGCCGGATCCCGGAGCCATAAGACTGAATCAGATCCAGTTTGAAAAACATATCCTTCAGTTCATCATTTACATACTGACGATCGTCAAAAACCGTCTTTTCGTTCAGATCCTCTATCGTTACCGGAGGAAGGGGCCGATTATGATTGATAAAGGAAATGTGATCCCTGTAAACTGCAATTTCGATATGCTGCTTCCGGGAATAATCTTTATGAAGGATGCAGTTGGTCGCTAATTCCTCAAACATCTCCAGCGGCCAGTTGGAAACCCTGTGTGCTCCGGAGACTCCCGGTTCCCGAACCGTATAGGTTGACATGATGGTATCGCGGAAATAGTCACGAACCTGCTGTGCCTGTATCCAGACGGGCCCATCAAATACCTTGGACTCCATCTTATCCGTACCCTTCACTTCGCGGATAATGCGTACATAGGCGTATGGAATGAAGTCTGCCGGCCTCGGTGCAAACATCAGCACAGCGAAATTTCTTGCCCTGTATCCGCCATATTCACTGGCATCGATTAAATGCAGTGCTTTCGCCATCTCAAGCTTGCTTAAGACGCGGATATCCGCCGCTGCCTTCGTACGGGCCAGGTATTCCTTCATGTACTCAAAATCCAGATCGTCCAGCGTGGCCTCCCGGTTCAATTCAGATGAAAAATGGAATTCAGCAAATTTCCTCAGGAGTTCGAACTCTTCTGTACGATTCGGAATCCGCGTATCCCGGCGGATGCGGATATACCTTCCAGCCTTCAACCTGATCTTCGGATCTTTTTCCGCCTTTTGATCCGTTTCATAAGGACCATCGCTTCCCGGTTCCACTGCAAGAATCACATAAAACCGGTCATCGATCTTATCCTGAAGAAGATGAAAAGTCGGCTTCGGATGAATATGTGAAAGAAGTGACTTTAAAGTGTTCTCCACAGACTCGATCTTAGCTTCCTCGATCCCCGTAATCGGCCGGACCGGAACCGCTTTTCGTCCTGTTTCCTCATCATCCTCTTCCTGAATTCCGATAAACAGCAGACCGATCTCGCGGTTCATATAGTTATTGGCATAAGCGCAGGCTGTTTTCAGGATTCCGTCCTTAACTACATCGGAGGCGGACTTTTTATATTCAATGCAGTCACTCTCGACGGCACAGCGGTCAACAATATCGTGTGCCATCCGCAGAATGTCATCTCGACGCATTAAATCCACCTCCCTTTTCCCGTTCGACCTCAAACTTATAAATCATCAGCCGCAGCAAATACTCCGGCATATGGCGCTTGCCTGTATACCAGTCCTGAACCGTGCGGTAAGGAATCCCGTAATACTCAGAAAACTTCTTCCAGTTCAGTCCCGAATCTTCTTTTAATTTTATCAATTCTTCACGTGTATTCATGACATAATGATAACACGCGTTGCGTTATTTTTCAAGGCTATGATTATTTCCGGAACAAAATTTTGTTTAAGTTTCGCTTGCATTCCTTCTTTCTACGTGGTATATTGATTTATACAAATATGTTTAGTTTTGAGGCTTTCAAATGGCTATCGGTGACCGTATCAAACGAGTCCGCAACTTCCGCGGCATGACTCAGAAGGAACTCGGCATTGCCGTCGGTCTGGATGAAAAAAGTGCCGACTTCCGCATTGCCCAGTATGAGAGCGGCACCCGTACTCCCAAAGAAGACCTTTTGAAAAAGATCGCGGATGTACTGGATGTCAATTACCGTTCTCTTTATGAATCAAACCTATATGCGGCTGAAGATATCATGTATGCCCTGTTCGAGCTGGATGAGCATTATCCACGGACTTCCCTGTATGAGGTGACAGACACCTCCGACCCGGGTTCCCCGGAGATACATATGGCACTGAGCTTCCGCAATCATCTCCTCGATGGTTTCCTGAAGGAATGGCAGCTTCGAAAGCAGCAGCTTGCCGCCGGCGAGATCAGCAGGGAAGAATACCAGGAGTGGAAGCTTAACTGGCCTCAGACCGCTGATGACTGCGGAAAATTCGCACCAGCCCGGCAATGGAGGAAGACACAGAAGCCGGAATAGTATCAGGCACACCGGTGTCGTCATAGAAAAAATGAGAGATATAAAAACACCCTCTGAAAACTTGTGGTTTCCAGAGGGCATTTTCATGTCTCTCTATAATTACCGGCGACTTGAAACAGTATCAATACAGTATAAGCCGCAGGTCGGGTGCCTCTGAAAAGGCTTAAAATAAGGCTTTCCGAAGGTTCCTCAATTATTCGTACTCGATAACGAGATAGCGATTCTAAATGTTTTTGTATAGTGGATTTGATACAGCGTGATTCCATTTGCGTTCTGGTATCCTGTGTCTGCAGGGTATCTGAACTATTGTTATCAAAATGTTATCAGCGTTTTGTTATCACGCATTTTCTTCAGCTACTTTACCTTACAATGCTGCATACATCTTGGTAATAGGTTGGTTACTAAGGCGTTACTAAGTTCTTACCAAGCCCTTTCTAACCTCTGCGCCTGCGAACATATTTTTGATTAGGATGATTAGGCGAGTCCGGTCTTGTCATTTCTAATAAACCACTTTCCAATAATGGGTTCAATACTTTGTTTCTAAAAAATGTTGCCGCCTTGTACCCGCATCTTTCCTGAATTTCTGCTCGTGATCGAGGCACTTCGCAAAAGTGTAAAAGATCAGTCAACTGAACAGGATCCAGAATAGTTGTTACAGATGAATGCATTAATTCACTTCCACCATTACCGTCATTTTCTTCTTGATAATCGTAAAAACCTTCCCTAACAAACAGTCGCGTGATGCGAGCCGGATTGACCGGCAGCTGATAATAACGGATGGCATGGTTAAACATGGCAGAGAGCTGTGCATGGATCGACTTCATGAAGGTCGAAGACAGTGGCTTTCCGCCGGTCCCCGGCAGCTGCATCACGGCATTCTACCAGTCGACGATGTCTTTGGCCGTGATCTCGGAAAGCTTACGTTTGCCCAGATAGGGGAGGATCTTGCCTTCGATAATGCTTTCCTTCGTGATCCAGGTGTTCTCTTTCAGCCGCGGCTTGATATCTTCCTTATAAAGCTCATAAAAGCTTTCCAGCGTCATGTCGATATCCGCCCGTTTCTGCAGCTTGAGCTGAGCTTCCCAGGCCAAAGCGTCCCTTCTGGTTTCAAAACCTCTTTGGCATTTCTGCTTCTTTTCGCCGCGCCAGTCCGTATAACGGACCATCGCATACCACGTACCGTTTTTGCCTTTATAAGCCGGCATTTGCCCCCTCCTTTCGCCCATTCTCTCTGTTTCCATAGAAATTGTCGTAGAAGTATCTGCGGTCTACCCTTCCTGCAATCACCAGACACCCTTTTGCTTTCAGTTCCTTGTTCATCTGCCGGATCAGCTTGTAGGCATACGGCTTTGATACCTCCAATACCTCAGCAACCTCATCCGCTTTCATAAACATTCTTTCAGTCATTCATTTCTTCCTTTCGTCTTTGTAGTTTTAATGTGCTGCATGCCATTCTTCCCGGATCAGTTTCCTGACAGGCAAATCCCCTGTTCGGTGCTGTGTCGTCCCCAAAGGCGCTCGCTTTCTTCTCGAAAGGTCCTGGCGGTTTATCTCTGTCCGGATGGCTATTTGGTTATCTATTTCCGGTTGCTAAGTATATTTGCTTAGCGCCTCTTATTCGGAGTATACTATACATATTTATTTAGTGTCAAATACCCTTGAAGTCATTTCTAAATATTTTTATTTAATTTTATATTGTTTATACTAAGCATATTTGATATAATCACCTTGATTGGACGTACATTCAAAGAAGGTTCAAAGAAGGTTCAAAGAAGGAGAAACAATAATGGCAATCGGAGAACGAATCAACTTTTTTCGCAGGCGATGCAATCTGACCATGAGTGCCCTGGGACAGCTTCTTGGTTTTGATGCAAAAGGTGCAGATGTCCGCATCGCCCAATATGAAAACAACTCCCGCAAGCCTAAGGCAGAGCTGACCCAGTCCATGGCAGATGTCTTCGGCGTTGTCCCGGAAGCGCTGACTGTTCCGGAGATTGATACATACAAAGGCCTGCTCCATACTCTTTTTGCCCTGGAGGACATTTACGGCCTTACTGTCGATCGCATCGACGATGTTACATGCCTGCGTCTGGACAAGTTCGTCACGCAGCCCGGAACTAACCTCTGGCAATACCTGGATGACTGGTATGCGATGAAGGAGAAATACATACATGGCAGGATCACAAAGGAAGAGTATGACCACTGGCGTTATAACTTCCCCAACGACGGAACCTCCGTACTTACAGCCAAAGTGCCGCCGGAAAGGTTTCTTTGATTTTCTTTCTGTGACCCTGTAATTTGCACCAAGGTCATACGTGTTCTCAGACAAACAAAAAAGAGCAGGATCCATCCGAACCGTTCATAGTTCAGACAGACCTTGCTCTTGTTATTTCTTCTGATTTGTTGCCGGCCGCCTGCAAGAAGAACCCGCAAGACATCAGGCAATTCAGAATAAAAGCAGAATTTCAAATGTTATCATTTTGTTATCAAATCGACCCTTGAGGCCTCGGAAATCCTTATTTTAAGCCATTCCCAAAGCGCTCTTAATTATTCATACTCAACCGTTGCCGGTGGCTTTGGTGTGTAGTCGATGAGCACTCTGTTGATGCCGGGTACTTCGGTTGTGATCCTCTGTACCAGATGATCGATAAGCTCTGGGCTCAGGTGTTCTACTGTAACTTCCATAACATCGGTGGTGTTGATGGCGCGGATTATGCAGGGCCAGTCAAATGTACGTTTTCCGTTCTTGACACCTGTTGATTTGAAATCCGGTACTACCGTGAAGTACTGCCATACCTTGCCCTCAAGCCCATTTTTGGCAAACTCTTCACGCAGAATGGCGTCAGATTCGCGGACTGCTTCAAGACGGTCCCTGGTGATCGCACCGGGGCAGCGTACGCCAAGTCCCGGTCCCGGGAACGGCTGGCGGTAGACCATGTTATCCGGAAGGCCAAGGGCCTTGCCTACCACACGAACCTCGTCCTTGAAGAGCAGCTTTACAGGCTCAACAAGTTCAAAGCGTGAAGCGATATCCTCAGGAAGACCACCTGCGTTGTGATGGGCCTTTATGCCTGCTTCGCTCTCCAGGATATCCGGCCAGATAGTACCCTGCGCAAGGAAGGATACTCCGCTCAGCTTACGTGCTTCCTCCGCAAAGACATCGATAAACTCCTCACCGATGATGTGCCTTTTCTGCTCAGGATCCGTAACTCCTTCGAGCTTGTCAAGGAAACGGTCCACTGCATCCACATAGATCAGGTTAGCGTTCATCTGATTTCTGAACACCTCGATGACCTGCTCCGGCTCTCCTTTGCGAAGAAGGCCATGATTGACATGAACACAGACAAGGTTCTGCCCTACTGCCTTTATAAGAAGCGCTGCCACTACGGATGAATCCACTCCGCCTGAAAGTGCCAGAAGAACCTTTTTGTCTCCCACCTGGTTTCTGATAGCCTCGATCTGTTCGCTGATAAATGCTTCAGCAAGTTCAGGAGTCTCAATTCTCTTCATGTCATCGGGTCGTCTGTTGTTCTCCATCTTTGTCCTCCATTCTGCTGTGTCTGTTTATTTTGCATTATGTTTCGACCGGCCTGTATCTGAAACGCATTTTTACAAAACGTTACCATTCACGGCCCATCCGCAAGCGGCTGGGCCTGAGCCCTCCATCCGGAATCTCGCCCTTGCGGGCTTCATCGCTGCTTCGCAAAAAGGATTCAACATGAAAGGCTCAGCCCCTGTGAATATACACCTTCACTTTCAGCCAGGTTACGGTCATCAAACTGCTGATGCAGTTTGCTTATCTATGATCTCCCGGCGCGGGTCCGCAGCCAGTAAGCTCCCATTGTCTGTGTCGGGTCGGATGTTACTTCTTCTTTGAGGTAGCCTTCAAGCCCTGCGCTCTCCGGTTCCCAGGTCTTTGCCTGCAGGATGCTCTCGAATTCTACCTCGGCATACCAGAACTCGGTCGGCAGGCCCTCGTCAACGTGGTTCACTTCAAGCACCAGGCCGTCCGGCAGCTGATATGATCTTCTGAGCTTCGGGATAAGCGGAGCATCGATAAGATCCTCAAGCTCCCTGAATTTATCCTCCGGGACCGATATCTCAATCTCCTTGCGGGCCAGAGTACCGCGGGATTTGAAGCAGACGATATACTCTGTCATACCGCCTGTCTCACTCTCTTCACGAATCCGGACCGTCGGCCCCACCGATATGTACCCCTGACGCATAAACTGCTCATTTACCATCGGAAATTCTGTTTCAGGCCATCCTGCGACCATCCATTTACGTTCTATTTCCATAGCACCACCCGGCATTACTCCATCTCCTCATCCACATATCTCTGTATGTTGGACGCATTAACGTATTTCTTCATATTCTCACCATCGGTGATAACAAGGGTCGGAGCCTGCATGATGCCGAATTTCTTTGCCATGTCAGGATTCTTCTCCGCATCTATGATTTCGTATTCCTCTCCCTCAAGCATCTTTTTTGCCATGCGGCAGTTGGGACAGGTGCTGGTGGTAAAAAGATATTTGTGGGTCTCAAGCGGTTTGACATCCACATTGTCACCGTTTATCGTCACCATGCTGGTGTGCACCATGGTAATATTCCCGGCATCTTCATTGGTGGGACGCAAAGTGCAGAATGCGCCGTCCTTCTCTTTCACTTCAGAGTTCATCACGTCATAAAGAGTACGGTTCTTATATTCCTGGGCCTTGCCGTCGTTCCAGTTCTGTACCGGACGGTAATAACCTGTTATGCGGCTGTAAACCTCAGCCTTTTTGCCGCACTTCGGACAGGTAAAATGCTCACCTGAAAGATAGCCGTGCTCGGAGCAAACTGAATAAGTAGGCGAGATCGTATAATACGGAAGCCTGTAATTCTCGGCGATCTTGCGCACGAGTGACGCGGCACCCTTCCAGTCAGGAAGCTTTTCGCCAAGGAAGCCGTGGAACACGGTTCCGGAGGTATAAAGCGTCTGAAGCTCGTCCTGAACATCGAGTGCGTCGAATATGTCCGAAGTACACTCAACCGGCAGATGCGAGCTGTTGGTATAATAAGGCGTATCCCCCTTGCTTCCCGCAGTGCGGATGTCCGGCCAGCGGTCCCTGTCATGCTTTGCAAGCCTGTAGGCCGTCGATTCAGCCGGTGACGCTTCAAGATTATAAAGCTCGCCCGGATACATTTCCTGATAATCCGACAGGCGGCTGCGCATATGGCGAAGCACCTCCTGGGTGAATTTCTGGGTGGCTTCATCGGTCATGTCACGTCCGAGCCAGCATGCATTAAGGCCGACCTCATTCATTCCCACAAGTCCGATAGTCGAAAAATGATTGTCAAAGGAGCCAAGATAACGTTTGGTATACGGATACAGTCCTTCATTAAGAAGCTTTGTTATGACGTCCCTCTTAATGTGGAGTGAGCGGGCTGAAACATCCATCATATGGTCAAGCCTGCGGTAAAACTCCTCCGGAGTCTTCGACAGATAGGCTATCCTCGGCAT
The DNA here is from genome assembly GCA_017459635.1 of Blautia sp. Classification (GTDB taxonomy): domain Bacteria; phylum Bacillota; class Clostridia; order Lachnospirales; family Lachnospiraceae; genus Blautia_A. Next base: position 12,570 of record JAFUCO010000064.1, read on the forward strand.
GTTGATGGTTACAACCCCGACAGAACCGGTGCTCTCGCCCGATCCGAAGAATCCGCCGCTCTTCTTGCGGAGTTCACGAAGGTCGAGCCTCAGGCGGCAGCACATGCTGCGGATATCACTCGGCTTCATATCGCTGTTGATATAGTTTGAAAAATATGGTGTGCCGTACTTTGCAGTCATCTCAAACAGCAGACGGTTGTTCAGCGTATCGGACCAGTCAAACTCCTTTGTGATGGAGTAGGTCGGGATAGGATACTGGAAACCGCGTCCGTTGGCATCGCCCTCTATCATGGTCTCGATGAAAGCCCTGTTGATCATGTCCATCTCGGCCTTGCAGTCCTTATACTTAAAGCTCTGCTCTTTACCGCCTACTATGGCCGGAAGCTCGGCCAGGTCATCCGGAACCGTCCAGTCAAGCGTGATGTTTGAGAACGGAGCCTGTGTTCCCCATCTGCTGGGAGTATTTACACCATAGATGAAGGATTCGATGCACTTCTTGACTTCCGGATATGTAAGGCCGTCAGTCTTAACAAACGGAGCCAGATACGTATCAAATGAAGAGAATGCCTGTGCGCCTGCCCACTCATTCTGCATGATACCCAGGAAGTTTACCATCTGGTTGCAGAGAACGCTCAGGTGCTTGGCGGGGGCAGAGGTAATCTTGCCCTCAATGCCGCCGAGTCCTTCCTGTATCAGCTGCTTAAGCGACCATCCGGCGCAGTAGCCGGTCAGCATCGACAGATCATGAAGATGGATGTCCGCATTCCTGTGCGCGTCGGCGATCTCATTGTCATATATCTCGCTCAGCCAGTAATTTGCGGTGACCGCACCGGAATTACTGAGGATAAGACCTCCCACAGAATATGTTACTGTTGAATTCTCCTTGACACGCCAGTCCTCTACCTTAACATAGCTGTTCACTATCTCCTTGTAATCCAGGATAGTGGACTTCATATTACGGACTTTTTCACGCTGCTTGCGGTACAGGATGTATGCCTTGGCAACATCGGCATATCCGGCCTGGATCAGAACGTTCTCAACACTGTCCTGAATATCCTCGACCGTTATCCTGTCATTTTTGATCTTCGACTGAAAATCAGCTGTGGTCCTGAGGCCAAGGAGTTCTATCATATCACTGCTGTACATCTTTTCCTTGGCATCAAAGGCCTTGGTGATGGCACCGGTGATCTTACTCATCTTAAAGTCAGCAATTTCTCCGTCTCTTTTAACTACCTGAAACATAACGCGGTCCCCCTGTTTCTATCTATTTTAAAAAAACCATTCGTATCTGTTCAGAGCCTGAACAGATACGGGCAAAAATCCATGCAAATCGCCTTCGGCGATGGGATTTTTGCCTGTTAAATCATGTTCGTACGCCTTCAGCAGCAAGTGCTTCAGGCTGTTCTGAACAGTTACAACCTTTCAGGCTTTATTCTTAAAAAGCCGCATTGCTATTGTATCAAAGGATTCATGTTACGTCAACTAAAAAGCACCATATCTTGTGTTACAATTTTATCACATCCACAAGATAGGTGCTTTGTGCATTTTTTCTATCTGCCGTTAAAATTCCGGTTATTCATCTAACATGGTGGTTTTTATGCCGTTATATCCGGCATACTGACACCTTCATGTCTGACTGGCTATTCATGATCCATACGGATACAGTCCTGTCGGTCTCATCATACGGATGCGACCTTGTAGTATATCTCCATCGGGACATATGCCTTAACAGCTATCCCGTCCTCAGTGTACTCTTCACCGAGAAGCCTGCCTCCGCTTCGGATGAGCTGAATCAGCCCTGCATCATTATACGGGAAAACTCTCTCAATGTAAACCATATTTTCGGATAAAAGTTTTTCGAGCAGCTGCTTTACTTCATCAAGCCCTTCTCCTGTCTTTGCTGAAATCTTAAGAGAGTAGTCCGCCCTGAAGTCATGAAGTGACGGAACCTCCGGCAGATCCTGTTTATTGAACAGGGTTATTATTGTATGGTTCAGGGCTCCGAGCTCATGAAGCGTCTCATATACCGTATGCATCTGCATCTCCGCGCGCGGATTTCCGGTATCGACCACATGAATGATGTAATCCGCGTATTTAGCCTCCTCAAGGGTGCTGCGGAAGGCATCGATAAGGTGATGCGGCAGCTTGTTGATAAAGCCTACCGTGTCGGTGAGCAGTATCTCGCTTCCAAGCGGAAGCTCCAGGACCCGTGTTGTTGGGTCAAGTGTCGCAAACAGCTTATCCTCGGAAAGAACGCCTGCTCCAGTGAGCGCATTTAAAAGCGTTGACTTGCCGGCATTTGTGTACCCCACTATTGCCGCCGTCTTAAGGTTTCCTCTTGCGCGCCCGGCTCTCAGCACACTGCGATGCTTTTCAACCTCACGCAGGTCTTCCTTGAGGGCTGTGATCCTGGTCCTTATGAGCCGCCTGTCAGTCTCCAGTTTTTTCTCACCGGGACCCCTTGTCCCGATTCCGCCGCCCAGCCTTGAAAGTGACGCTCCAAGGCCGGTAAGCCTCTGGGCCCTGTATCTCAGCTGCGCCAGTTCTACCTGTATCTTGCCTTCACTCGTCACGGCATGCGCGGCAAATATGTCCAGGATGAGCAGGGTCCTGTCCATGACCTTGATCTCAAGTTCCCGCTCCAGATTGTTCATCTGAGCAGGAGAAAGCTCATCATCGCATACAATCCCGTTGGCTGAAAGCATGACGATCAGATTTTTAAGCTCTTCGATCTTTCCCTTTCCTATATAAGTTCCGGGATGGACCTTTTCCCTGTTCTGAATAAGCCTCCCCACCGGAATGGCTCCTGCGGTCTTAACAAGCTCCGAAAGCTCATCCAGAGATTCATCCATATTCTCGGAGTCCGATTTCTGCACTCCGACAAGAATTACCTTTTCTTCTATTTCCTTTGTATATTCCATTTATCAAACAATAATCCGGATTCCACGGTCATAAAGGCTCAGCAGCTGTCATGCAGAAAACATCTGTCTTTCAGACACAGTCTTACGTTTACGCTTCATCTGAAGTGACCGCCTTCTCAATAGTAGCTGTCGTCATAATAGCTCTCGTCATAATAGTTTTCATCATAATAGCTCTCATCATAGTAGCTCTCATCATAATAACTGTCATCATAACTTCCATCATCATAAGAACCATCACTGTAAGAGCCATCACTGCCGGAGCCGTCGCTATTGGAGCCGTCACTATTGGAGCCGCCGCTGGAAGAACCGTCACTGCTCCCGGCATCTCCGCCGGTGCTCCCAGGGTTCCCCTCTGTCGTTTCCGCTGAAGCTTCTTCCGTCCCGGCAGCCTTCCTGCGAGATCTTAGAAAATCAAGTTCCCTTCCCGCTTCGGAATCCTCCGGAAACATCTCCGCGTAATCCTCTGCAAGCGAAAGCGCCGTGTCGAAATCGAGCTTCTTTTCATATACCACGATCTCGTTGAACAGAAGGCTCTGCAGCTCCTCTGTGGTAGCGGAAGGCTTTCCTTTCTGGATATTATCAAGCGCCGAATCAAACTTGCTTTCTTCCATATCGCAGAGCGCCATCCCGTCATAGGCCTTGGCAGCGCTTCCTCCTGCTTCAAGATACTGCTGGTACATGGCTCTGGCTTTTGAGCTCTGTTTCTGCGCGTTGTACACCATTCCAAGGAGCAGAAGGGCATCTGTGCTCCCCTTGTTCACGGCCTGTGTAAGCTCGGTGACCGCAGAAGCATAATCATCCATATAATAATAGATCCGCCCCCTGTCGCAGTAATCATCCGCACTGTCCGGGGTATTATCGAGGGAGGCCTCCAGGAACCTTGTCCCGTCCGCTTCCATCCCGCGGTCTATATACTGCTGGTAGATCTGTATGGCCATATCATAGCCTTTTGCCTGTGAATAGGCTTTGTCAAAATTGTCAGACGCTTCTTCATAGGAATCCATTGCAAGCGCCACCGCGCCTGTCAGGAAGCATGTTTCCGCGTCCTCTCCAAAATCCGATAGAAGTATCTGGCAGTCCGACATGGCACTTTCATACTGGTCCGATTTCATATTGGCAGTGGCCCGGTAATACAGTATATCCTTCCGGGCAGCCTTGTCGATCTTCTCATTGCCAAGGGCTTCGGTAAACCAGGCGGCCGCATCCGCGTAATTGCCCATCCGAAGGCAGGCTATTCCTGCCCCACGGGCTGATCTTACCGGAAGCACCCCACCGTTGTAGCATGCTTCATAACCCTGAAGCGCGTACTCATAGCTCCCCTGCTCAAGGTCACGGCCTGCCTGCTCGAATGCCTCCGATGGCTCCTCGCAGCCCGCCAGGCCGAAAGGAATAAAGGCCGCAAGAGCAAGCGCTGCAATGCGCCCTGATATCCGTCTTTTTAGCATTCCTGAAGCAGAAGCCTTTTTTGCTTCAGTCTTCTGCCGGATATTTTCATTTGTTATCATAAATATCTCCAGATGCCGGGCATAATTCTCAGAGTGTCAGAAATGTTCCGGATATATGCCTTCATCAGTCAGTTTCCTGAAAGCCGCCGCAACGGCTTCCTTATCCTCCTGGTAGGTAACGCCAAACCATTCATCAGCTGTCTCCAGAACATCCACCTTGATCTGTCCGCTGCGGATCAGCTGGTCGATCAGTGTCGGAAGCAGATATTCTTTCTTAAGAGGATCTCCGGAATCATCCGCCAGGAAGCTTACAAAGCCTTTTTTGAGTATCTCTACAAAATCAGGAGTAAGGCCCCACATGTTCATCGACACCAGGTTTTCTGTGTCAGCGGGAATACGCTCATCGCCATCACGGATCTCCGCCCCTTCAGGAGTCTTGAATATATTCCGGGTTTCAGTAACGCCAGCCAGGCAGCCATTCTCAATGCAGCAGATTCCCCGCGTCACTCCTCCATGTTCGCTAAGTGTATTTCCAAGCCGGAAGCCTGCCATGCAGATATGGCGCACGCTGTCATCCTCACCGTGTCCTTCTGCCAGATAATCATGGACCAGCCTGTAGGCCTCCTTACCGTAATAGTCATCTGCATTGATCACCATAAACGGCTCCGTGAGAACGTCAGCTGCTGCAAGCACAGCCTGACCGGTTCCCCATGGCTTTGTGCGGCCTTCGGGAAGTGAGAATCCCTCCGGAAGGTCACTAAGCTCCTGGAATGCATAGGCCACCTCTGTTTTTTCAGCGATCCTGTCGCCAATTATCTCCCTGAACTCATCATACAGATCCCGTCTGATGATAAAAACCACTTTATTGAAGCCGGCTTCCAAAGCATCATGTATCGAGTAATCCATAATGATCTGCCCTGTGGGGCCAACCGGCGCAAGCTGTTTTATTCCCTTTCCAAAACGGCTGCCGATCCCGGCCGCCATTATAACCAATGCCGTCTTCTTCATACCTTTTCCTCCAATCAGACTCTGCATCCTTTGTTCCTTACTTTAATCAGGAATTGACCTGCAGCAGCTTCGCTGCCTGGTCAGCCGCTGTCAGGCTGTCAATAAGTTCGCTAAGGTCTCCGTTAAGTACCTCCGGAAGGCGATGCATGGTGAGCTTTATTCTATGGTCGGTCACTCTTCCCTGAGGAAAATTGTAGGTTCTGATCTTTTCCGAGCGGTCCCCGGTACCTATCTGGCTTCTGCGGGCCTGCGCCTCGGCGTCATGCTGTTTTTCAAGTTCCAGTTCATACAGGCGGGATCTCAGCACCTTCAGTGCCTTGTCCTTGTTCTTAAGCTGCGATTTTTCATCCTGGCATGAAATTACTATCCCGGTCGGAATATGTGTAAGCCTGACTGCCGAGTCGGTAGTGTTTACACACTGCCCGCCGTTTCCGGAGGCGCGGAAAACATCGAACCGGCATTCGTTAAGATCCAGGTGAAAATCGATCTCCTCGGCCTCCGGCATGATAGCCACCGTACAGGTCGAGGTGTGTATGCGGCCTCCGGACTCCGTCTCCGGCACCCGCTGGACCCGGTGTACTCCGCTCTCATATTTAAGCTTCGAAAACGCGCCGTTTCCCGATATCATGAATGTGACTTCCTTGAAACCGCCGATGCCGCTCTCATTTAAGCTTATCATCTCGGTCTTCCATCTCTGTGTCTCGGCAAAGCGCACATACATGCGGTAGATCTCAGCCGCAAAAAGAGCTGCCTCATCACCGCCGGCGCCTGCACGTATTTCCACTATCACATTCTTTGAATCATTGGGGTCCTTCGGAAGCAGCAGGATCTTGAGTTCTTTCTCAAGCGGAGCTTCTTTTGCCCTCGCATCGGAAAGCTCCTCTTTAAGCATCTCCCGCATCTCCTCATCCTTCTCCTCGTCAAGAAGGGTCAGGCAGTCCTCTATATTCTGTCTGTTCTTTTTGTATCTTTCATAGGTTTCTACAACCGGCTGCAGAGCGCTCTGCTCCTTCATGAGCCTTGTCATGCGTTCCGGGTCGGATGCCGTACCGGGCTCGGCCAGCTCGTTCATGATCTCCTCGAACCTGGCCGCCAGGTCCTCAAGTTTATCAAACATTATTACTCCTTTGTAGTTTCGGCATGCCTTCTGTGCACCTGGCTGCGCACCGGCAGAGCAGGCAATTTCCTGTGCAGCACTTGCATCAGCAGGAGGCCTTAAATCCTTAAAGACAGCTGCATTTTAGTTTAAGGGCATGCGTCCTGATACAACACGGTCATTCCCTGACAGATCCTTAATGACCCGGATATCCAAAAATCCGGCCTTTTCCATCAGGGCGGCGGCTGCCTCCGCCTGATCAAATCCGATCTCGAACAGCAGGTGTCCCCCTGCCTTAAGGTAATCAGGCGCTTCTTCGGTAATCCTCCTGTAAAACACAAGCCCGTCTGCTCCTCCGTCAAGGGCTGCCCTTGGGTCATGCGCCTTTACCTCTTCCGCCAGACTTTCTATAACATCAGTTCTTATATAAGGTGGATTTGATACCAGAATATCACATTTGTACATATTATGGCTACTTTTTTTGTCAAAAAAAGAGGCAGAAAAAAGATCGCTCTCTACAAATCTGCTTCTCTCACTGCTTCCGAGGCTGACAGCGTTTTTCTCTGCCACCTCAAGCGCCTTTTTTGAAATATCCGCCCCTGTTCCGGATGCATCCGGTCTTAAAAGAAGAAGGGATGTCAATATACAGCCCGAGCCTGTGCACATATCCAGTATCTCAGGCGCATGTGTACCCTCCAGTACATTAAGGCATTCTGATACAAGCGTCTCGGTATCCTGCCTGGGTATAAGGACATTTTCATCCACGTAAAACTCATAACCCATAAAAAAAGCCTGATGGGTGATATGCTGCAGGGGCGTGTGCTCTGCCCTGATTTCTGATGCCCTTATGTATTCCTGAACCTCATTTTCAGGAACACTTTTATCCTGATGGGCATAGTAATATGCCCGACTGACCCCTGTCACATATGACAGGAGCAGCCAGGCATCAATATCATATTCAGTAATACCGGCCTGCAGGAGCTTTTTTTCACCCGTTTTGAGCAGCTCTTTAAGCGTCATGGCCGAACTCCTCCTGCAGGTATGCCCTCCAGTCAAAGACCGCCTCGACAGCCTTGATAGCGACCTCTGCCATATCCGGGGTAGGTTCCCTGGTTGTCAGCTTCTGAAGCGCAAGCCCCGGCTTGCTGAAGAATCTGGCACATGCCGAATTGCTGCGGCCGGCCCACTGTATTATCTCGTATGAGATCCCGGCGACCACCGGAACCATCAGAAGCCGTCCGGCAAGCCTTATCCAGTACGTCGGTACCAGGACACATATGAAGTGAAGGAAGATACTTACCAGCATTACCAGGAACAGGAAGCTTGTACCGCACCTTCTGTGGAATCTTGAACTCTTCATCACGTTTTCCACGGTAAGCGGAAGCCCGTTCTCTACACAGTTTATGCATTTGTGCTCTGCACCGTGATACATAAAGGTCCTCTGGATATCCTTCATCCTCGATATCAGCAGCATGTATCCAAGGAACAGGGCAAGCTTTACAAATGCTTCAGCGATAGTGACAATCACCTCCGAAGCTCCTATCCTGCGGAGAAGGCTTGCCAGTATATAAGGCAGGAACATGAAGGCTACTATGGAGACAGCAATGGATATCGCTACTGTCACATACAGCAGCACCTTGAACATCCTGTCCTCCTTCTGCTTCTTCTTTTCGAGTTCGTCTGCGGTAAGGCTTTCGTTCTTCTTCTTTTCCGCCTCGTCCTCCTCATCGCCGGCTATCTCAGCGGAATACATCAGGCATTTGGTTCCTATGACAAGTGAATCGACAAAACCTGCAACTCCCCTGAGCAATGGTTTTTTGAAGATCTCGGATTTACCGAAAACCGATTTGTAGTCCTCGATCTTTATCTCTATCTCATTATCCGGGCGGCGTACGCCTACAGAGTATTTCTCCTTGTGGCGCATCATGATCCCTTCCATAACAGCCTGCCCGCCAATACCGGATGGTTTCATATCAATATACCTCATAGCATAAAAGGTTGAGATACAAGGATCTCAACCTTTTCATTCAAGCATTTATTATTTTGTAAGACCATACTTTCTGTTGAACTTATCAATACGTCCGCGAGCCTGTGTAGCCTTCTGCTGACCGGTATAGAACGGATGGCACTTGGAGCAGATTTCCACGTGGATATCCTTCTTTGTAGAACCTGTAACGAATGTATTGCCGCAGTTGCAGGTAACGGTAGCTTCGTAATAATTCGGATGGATGCCTTCTCTCATGTTTCTCACCTCACAGTATTTCTTCAATTTTATTTTTAGTGATAATTCAGAACCGGATCATTTGATAAAATTCGCCCGAAAAACTGAACGACCACAAACTATCCGTTGACAGCTCATTGATTATAACACGCCAATAAACGTAATGCAAGGACTTTTTTTAAGACATGGGACGGTTCTCTTTCTTATTCTCCGGTCTTTCCTGGAACCTCTGCCGCCTTGCTGACCGGACAAATTCCTCGTTTTTTGTACGGTCTTATTCTCTGGTCTTTCCTAGAACCTCTGCCGCCTTGCTGACTGGACAAACTCTTCGTTTGTTTTTGTCCTGGCGAACATGTTCAGTATCTGTTCGACGGCTTCCTCGGGTTTAAGTCCATTAAGGGCACGCCTCATGTTATACACGGCCTCCTGCTCCTCACGTGTCAGCAGCAGATCCTCTCTTCTTGTCCCTGACTTCTGGATATCGATCGCCGGGAAGACTCTGCGTTCCTGAAGCTTCCTGTCAAGCACCAGCTCCATGTTGCCGGTTCCCTTGAATTCCTCATAAATGACATCGTCCATCTTGCTGCCGGTGTCTACAAGGGCGGTTGCAAGGATCGTAAGGCTGCCGCCTTCCCTCATATTCCGGGCAGCGCCGAAAAAGCGTTTGGGCATATGAAGGGCTGCGGGGTCAAGTCCGCCTGAAAGTGTCCTGCCGCTCGGTGGTATGATAAGGTTGTATGCTCTGGCAAGCCTGGTGATCGAATCAAGAAGAATCATTACATCCTTGTTGTGTTCAACCAGACGGCGTGCGCGCTCGATAACCATCTCCGATACTCTTTTGTGATGCTCAGGCAGTTCATCGAAGGTGGAATAGATCACCTCTACGTTAGGTCCCTGGATTGCTTCTTTAATATCTGTGACCTCCTCAGGCCTTTCATCTATCAGAAGAATGATCAGATGCATTTCCTTATTATTTCTAAGGATTGATTTTGCCACATCCTTAAGCAGGGTCGTCTTGCCGGCTTTAGGCGGCGAAACGATCATTCCTCTCTGGCCTTTTCCTATAGGGCTTATCAGGTCGACAATCCTCATGGCGGTAGTTCCGCCCTGTCTCTCCATGACAAGTCTCTCATCAGGGAAGATCGGAGTCATATCTTCAAAATTATATCTTCTCTGTCCCTCATTCGGATGGAAACCATTTAGGGAAGTTACATAAAGAAGCGCGCTGAATTTCTCTCCCTGCGTCTTGATCCGTATATTACCTCGGATTATATCACCGGTCTTAAGATTGAACCTGCGGATCTGTGAAGGCGATACATAAATGTCATTTTCACCGGGAAGATAGTTTTCACAGCGTATGAAGCCATAACCGTCAGGCATGACTTCAAGAATGCCGTCAGCCATATCACCACTGTCAAGGTCGGCGGTCTCGGCAGGGACCCTCAGGTCATCAGGAATCGGCTGCTGCGCACTGCGCCGTATGACCTCACCATCATACTGCTGCCTTACCGGGCGGCGCTCGCTGTCTCCTTCGTACTGCTGCCTTACCGGACGGCGCTCGCTTTCTCCATCGTACTGCTGCCTTACCGGGCGGCGCTCACTGTCTCCTTCGTACTGCTGCCTCACCGGGCGGCGCCATCCTTCTGCGTCATTCTGCTGTCTCACCGGGCGGCGCTCGCTGTCTCCGTCATTCTTCTGCCTCACCGGGCGGCGTTCTGATTCACCGTCATTCTGCTGTCTTACTGAACGGCGTTCGGCCTCTGCTTCATTCTGCTGTCTCACCGGGCGGCGTTCGTCCTCTGCTTCATCCGGCTGTCCTGCCGGATGATGTTCTGCCTCCGTTTCTGCAGATGTCCGTATTGCTGCATTTTCATTATCGCTTTCTTCTTTTTCGGAAACCGCATCATTTCTTTCAGCAGACGCACTGTCATTGTTTCCTTCACGCCTTTTTTCTTCTTCGACTATACGGTCTATCAGCTCTGCCTTCCTAAGAGAAGACACACCACGCATACCAATACCCTTTGCCAGATCTCGTAAAGTAGCCAGCGGCAATGTTTCATATTTTTCTCTCATTAAAGCACCTCTCAATATTATGGTCTTAAATAATTGTCAGTAGAACTACCCCATTATCCCCTCTGAAAAGATAGTCTTCCCTCTGAAAGGATAGTCTTCACCCTGCACGAAAACAGGGCCATAAATATCTCCCGTAAAAACTTCTCCATGTAAATACAGACTGCGTGCTCTCCTGCTCTGCTTCTGTTGCTCTGAAAAAACAGAGGCAATGTCCGCCAGAACATCTTCCATCACATAATTGTTTATTGATCATGGAAATTAAAAGGGAATACTGCTATTCAGATACCGGATCCGGTCAGGTCTGGAAATCGTGCTGATAATCATAGAACGCGGCTTTCGGAAAGGAATAAAACAGAATAGCAACTCAATTAGATAGTATTGTCTTTTTTATAACACACACGACGCCAAAAGGCAAGTACAAATTCAACAGACACAGGGCAAACAAAGAGCAGATACATGGGCTGTTCTTTGTTTGCCCTGCGTTTGCTCTTTGTTTGCCCTGTGACTGCCCTTTTTTTGCCCTGTGTTCACCTGCGTAAGACCATCCTGCATATCGGTTTTCCGATGCTGCTGAATTTCTCTTCATATTCTGTCATAACATTGCCGCTGCACATTACCGGCTCATTATGCAGGTCATAGGTATATTCTGTTATTTCCCATCCGGACTCTTCTGCTTCTGCAAGGGAAAAATCAAAAAGGCTTCGGTTGTCTGTCTTGAATTCAACAGTTCCGCCCTTTTTCAAAAACTTACCATACCTGCCCAGGAATATTCGTGAAGTCAGCCTCCGCTTCTCATGCCTGGCTTTAGGCCACGGATCCGAAAAATTGAGGTATATGCGGTCCACCTCATCCTCCTCGAAGACATCAGGAAGAAGCCGGGCATCCAGGCAAAGAAACCGCAGGTTTTCAGGAACATTTCCGAAAGCTTCAAGGCTCTCCATCTTCTGTACGGCCCGGAAAAGTACACTGTCATACATTTCAATCCCCAGAAAACATATATCAGGATTTTTTGATGCCATCTCCATCAGAAAACGCCCTTTGCCCATACCGATCTCAATACAGAGCGGTGCATTTTTTCCAAAATATCCTCGCCACTTTCCTTTCAGCTTCTGCGGTTCTTTCACAACATATCTGCTGTTCTCAATAGCTTCCTTCGCTTTTGGTATATTTTTAAGTCTCAATGAAAATCCTCATTTCGTATATTCGAAGCCCTGCATCAGCTGAAGGCCGCATAACACATCAGTTCCTTCCTTTAAGCAGCGGCGATATACGCTTGTAGATCAGGAATGCTATAAGGACATTGACCATTCCTTTCGCGAAAGTAAACGGAACATTAAACACCAGCAGACTCTGGAAAATGCTCTTTACTCCCGGAACTATCGCCTGATACATTGAAAGGATAGTTTCCTCCGGCATAAAGTTATAATAAACCGGATATACAATAAAGTAGTTAAAAGGAAGGCACATTACCGCCATTGCCGCAGCGCCTGCCACAGAACCGATAAGCGCTCCTTTTTTGTTGTTCATTTTGCGGTAAACAATACCTGCGATACCGACAAACACCGCCCCAAGCAGGAAATTCGAAAGCTCTCCTACACCAAAGCTCCCGGAATCCATCGTATGGAGGATATTCTTTATCAGTTCGATCAGCACGCCGCTTATTGGTCCAAGCGCAAAGGAACCGATAAGCGCCGGAAGATCCGAAAAGTCAAATTTGATAAACGACGGCATGAACGGCAGCGCGATCTCAAACATCTGAAGAACGAAGGATGCTGCCGCAAGGACCCCGATGCCGGCTATGGTTCTGATACCAAATGCCTGATTAGTCTGAGGACGGTTTAATGTGTTTTCTGTTGCACCTGACATGATAAGACCTCCAATCCCGGTGTGGGGCTGATCATGCATGAAAACCGACTTATCCGTTACTTATCCCATCGCGTTTCCGACAGGCACCGGATACGTACTAAAACAGGCATAATAAAAGCCCCGATTGCACGACGGGGCTAATGAGCATAAACAAAATGCTGAGATCAGCTTCCTCTCTCATCCAGACTTTACTGTCGGTTCCGGAATCTCACCGGATCAGCTGTTTCCCGATCATAAAAACATGATCTGCCGTCACAGCTCGCGGACTATACCGCCGGTCGGGAATTCCGCATGTGCGGTCACCCTGCCCCGAAGAATCTTTTTTACACAAGTTATTATACACTTACATATCTGATTGTCAACTGTTTTTTTAAGACAGGGGACGGTTCCAATGTCATTTAGTTAGTGTTATAGATTGGGATTTTTGGTACTATGGTATCGAAAAGATTTTGGCGAGTCGGACGCTGTAGGGGGAGGACTGACCATATGTACGGAACCGCGGCCTCTGGC
>JAFUCO010000010.1 GCA_017459635.1 Blautia sp.
ACTTCCGAAATCTGCTTGTTTAAATTCCGCCCTGACTGCGTTGTCGTCGGTCGCCGCAGCCCGCTGCGCCTCCTTCCTCCGCCTTGCAGGGCGAAATTTATCCTGCGCATCTTTCGGAAGTTATTCATGTACAGTGCCTTATTTCAGCTCAGGGTTTCAACCATAAAATGAAGGAAATCCCTGGCATATGGACTCGACAGTTTTCTTGAGTAAAGAAGATAGATATAGGAATGCACCGAAGGCGAAAAATTTACGATTGAAATATCGCTGACGTCCGAGGGAATGTGCAGCCGGTTCAGGACAGCTATCCCGCGCCTGCTCTTTACATGACGGAGGACCGAGTTGGTAAACTCTGACTCAGCCACTATATTTGGCTCAAAGCCCGCTTCCTTACATAGTGCAAGAAACTTAACAGTCTCTTCGTGAGGACTGCCCGTCTGGCTGGAATGGAGAATGAATTTTTCATCCTTAAGCTGAGCGAGCGTCACTTTTTTCTCGTTTGCCAGTGGATGGGATGAGGGAAGGATAGCCGCCAGATAATCCGTCTGGTATATCAGCTTGTTAAAATTCTGGTCATGCGCATCCTCCTCAGAGACAAATGCAAAGTCACATTTACGGGCCTTCAAAAGAGACACGGGCTGATAGCTTTCGATAGTATGTATTGTATGATCAGGGAAACGTTCAGTGAAGGAAGACAGCGTTTCTATAAGGCCGTACTGCCCCAGTATCGGCATGTAGGCAATGTTCAGTATACCCGCATCCTTGTGGGCCATGTCATACAGAATGGCAGAAGCCTCCTGCCTGATCTCCACTATCTGTTTTGCATAGGGGTAGAAGGCCCGGCTGTATTCATTAAGAGTCACACTTCTCGTAGACCTGTCAAACAGTGACAGATTCAGTTCCTCTTCGAGCTTATGAATGTGTTTTGTCAGTGAAGACTGTGACAGGTTCATCCTGGCTGCCGTCTCCTGAAAACTGCAGGTCTCCGCAAGAGACACAAATTCCTCCAATACTTCAATATCCATAACTTCGACCTTTCAAAAACAGCGGCAAATACTTTCCAATATGGAAATATTATAGCATTATAAAGCTGCTTTTACAAGGTCTGTTAATTTGAAATAATGGCTATAGTCAGCAAAAATCTGATGATAGCTATGATAGTTGTTAGCGTCTAATTATTTCTTATTTAGAAACAATCATATTTCAATCTGAATTGATGATTCAATAAAGGATTATTATTATTTAAAGTGTAAGAAATCAGGAGTTATGTGAACAATAACAGTTTTAACACAGGGAGGTATCGTGATGCAAAGAAAAATGGCGGCCGCCGTGGCCTGTATAACAGCGTTGTCAAGTATCTTTACTGTAACCGCATGGGCTGAGGAGCCTGAAAAAGCCGTACAGGTAGTCGGATTGTCAGAGGAAGGACAGTCTGAAGAACAGGGAGAACCCGGAATCAAAAAAGTTTACACCATCAATCACAGCTACGGAGACGGCCAGAAGGTCTCAAACGTAGTAGTTGAGTATAACGCTGAGATTGATCCTGAAAGTCTCAGCACAGACAGCTATGAAGTTGCAGACCGCACTATCGTTGCTGTTCACACCAACAGCGAATGTGCCGAGACCGAAGAAAATGCAGCCGGAAACTTTGTTGTACTTGATCTTGAGATCCAGAGCCCGCTTCTGGATGACAAGTACGCATCTGATGGAAGAATGCAGGGAATGACAGTTATTGACAGCGCTGTTGTCATACAGAAGGGCGACATCTCGGCAGCTGACGGAACCGTCATCGCAGGAAGTGATGAAGAGTACAGAACCTCAGGCGGAGACGACGGCATCATGGGAAATGACGCAATCAAGACTCCGGATCTGGACCGTTTCGAAGATAACCATTATTATAATGATCCTGAGACGCATACCGTCCTTCATTACAATCTGTATAAGCCGGAAGGCTATGCCGAATCCGGCGAGTCCTATCCGCTTGTACTGTTTATCCCGGATGCCAGCGCAGTCGGAACCGACTGGGAAGTTCCTCTTCAGCAGGGCAACGGCGGCACAGTATGGGCAAGTGAAGAATGGCAGGCAGAGCATCCCTGCTTTGTAGTTACAATGATATATGAAGACAAGTATATCAATGATTATTGGGAATACTACGAAGACTACATGTTCGGAACCATGCGTCTGCTATATGATCTTGCCGACAAATATCCGGTAGACAAAGATCGCATCTACACCACCGGTCAGTCGATGGGATGCATGGCTTCCATGGTAATGATGGAAAAGGATCCTGATCTATTTGCCGCCGCCTACATCATGGCAGGACAGTGGGATGAAGAACAGGTCAAGGATATAAAGGATCAGAACATTCTCCTTCTCGTTTCCGAAGATGATCCGGCCGTCCGCAAGCTTGATAAAAACGTAGCAAAATGGACAGAAGAAGGCGGAATCGTTGCAGAAGCATCATTTGAAGGAATCTCCGATGACGAAACACGCAAAGAAGCCATCGATGCCCTCCTTTCCGAAGAAGCCAACATCTATTACCTGAAGATAGCCTCAGGCACCGGAAGCTTCGACGGCGAAGGCAACGCCATGAATGGCAGCCACCGAATGACCTTCCGCATAGGTTACGACCTCCCCAGTGTCAAAGAATGGCTCTTCGAGCAGACCAAATAAAACATCGTAAAAGCTTAAAAAACCTGCTGGGGCTGTGATTTTCACAGCCCCAGCAGGTTTCTTTTCCGGATGCTGTGAAATCAGCATGCAGGATGCGCAGGGGACGGGGCTCTGTGCACCTTAGGCACTGTCCACAAATAACTTCCGAAATCTGCTTGTCTAAATTCCGCCCTGACTGCGTTGTCGTCGGTCGCCGCAGCCCGCTGCACCTCCTTCCTCCGCCTTACAGGGCGAAATTTATCCTTCGCATCTTTCGGAAGTTATTCATGTACAGTGCCTTACTTAATAAGGTTCTCAAGTGTCTTGAACAGCAGCTCCGGTTCTACGGGTTTGCTCAGGTGGGCGTCGAGGCCGGCCTGCATGCTGCGCTGTACGTCTTCATCGAAGGCGTTCGCGGTCAGCGCGATGATCGGAATTGTCCCGGCATCGCTCCGCTCCATTGCACGTATCCTTCTGGTCGCCTCCAGGCCGTCCATCTCAGGCATACGCATGTCCATGAGAATGGCATCATAGTATCCTTCTTCATGGCTGCTGAACATTTCTACGGCGATCCTTCCGTTCTCGGCAAGATCTACTGTCATTTCTCTCATGCCCAGCACGATCATCATTATCTCGGCATTGACTCTGACATCCTCGGCCAGAAGCACACGTCGTCCCTTAAGGTCGGCGGTTTCACGCACAAGCCTTGCATTCTTTTTCTTGAATGCCTCGCGGAACTCATCCATGACATTTCCGGCAAACAGAGGTTTGGGGACAAAAGTATCTACCCCTGCTTCTCTCGCCTCTTCTTCGATATCTTCCCAGTTGTATGAAGTCAGTATGATAATAGGTGTATCATCCCCCACAATGGAACGGATCTGCCGGGTTGTCTCAAGGCCGTCCATTTCCGGCATCTTCCAGTCTACCAGGATCAGGTGATAATCAGCCCGGCGGGCATGGCGCATCTTCACCATCTCCACCGCTTCACAGCCGGAGGTCACAGTTTCACAGCTTATTCCCACCTGCGACAGAATGACTCTCGCATGTTCACAGTCAATCTCATCATCATCGATCACCAGCACATTCATTTCATGCTGGCGAATATCAATATCATTTTCGTATTCCGCCAGATGATCTGCCTGGAAAAGCGTAAGATTCACGACAAACGTAGTCCCTTCACCTTTTTTGCTCTCTACGCTGATGGTTCCGTTCATCAGCTCCACGATACGCTTTGTAATGGGCATACCAAGGCCGGTACTGCCATATTTGCTTGTGCTGGACGAATCTTCCTGGCTGAACGCGTCGAACAGCTTTGGCAGATACTCTTCGCTCATGCCTATACCGTTGTCGCTGATGGTAAACCTGAGCGAAGCCTTCTTATCCATTCTTGATATATCTTCAATGGTAAAGGATACGGCTCCGCCCTCCGGCGTGAACTTTACCGCATTTCCAAGAATATTCAGCAGAACCTGGCGCAACTTCATATCATCGCCGATATAATACTCGTCGATCTGCCCCGTCATCCGGCACTCATAGTGGATACCTTTTTCCCGGCACTGGCCGCTGATCATCGTGTTCACCTGCTCCAGCGCTTTGGAGAACGAGAATTCTTCATTTTTGATGGTCAGGCGTCCGGATTCGATGCGGCTCATGTCCAGGATGTCATTGATGATCCCCAGCAAATGGTTGGCTGAAATGCCGATCTTTTCCAGATACTCCCTGGTCTGGTCAGAGATGGTATCGTCATTCAGGGCGATATTGTCAAGGCCTATGATCGCATTCATAGGAGTACAAATCTCATGGCTCATATTTGAAAGGAAAGCAGTCTTTGCCTTATTCGCGGATTCCGCCTCCTTCAGGGCATCCTGCAGAGCCTGCTGCTGCTCCAGGCTCTTCCTGGTTTCCTGATCTACATCCACAAAGCACGCTCCGACCGCATGGACAAGATGATCATTCCGGTCCTCCGGGTGGCGCACACCGGCAAAGCGCACTTCTTCCCAGGCTTCCCTTCCATGCCGCCTGACCATATAGCGGTACGCGATAACCCTCTGCTCTTTCAGGAGCTTCCTTATATTATCAGGCCGGATAAACTTAAGGAACTCTTCCAGATAATCCTCCTTCACGTATTCTCCGGCATAGGCTTCAACAGAGGCAAGGTACGGGAACCGTTCTCCCACCTTAAACCCGTTCTCCAGCTCTTCGTGTGCCTGGTAGCACACACCTTCGTCCGTGTCAAGGTCAAGATAGTAAACGCTGAAGTAGTCCGAAGCCAGAGCTGTGATCATGCGGTTCTGTTCTTCCTGCTGCTGTTTCTGCGCAAGGACTTCATTCTGCAGGGCCAGCTGCCGTTCCATCTCTTCATTCTTTACGCGGTTCTCAGCGTCCGCGGTTTCCTTTTCAAGAGCCAGTCTGGCATTCTTCTGTGCCTGACGGAGGATGAACGCAAACATTCCGATCAGGATAAGAACCGAAAGAGCTGTCTGGAGCATGCTCCGGCGGATGATCCCGTCCGATATGGTCCGGATATTCTCGCTGATCACGTTTTCCCTGATCAGGTATGTAAGGAACCAGTCCGTTCCTTTTACCGGGACATAACTGAGCGTCTCTTTGATGCCGTTGTAGGTAAAACAGACCTCTCCGCTGTTCCCCGCTGCGAAATCCTGTACAAAGGAATCATATGAAAATCCCGGATCATAATCCGCTTTTTTAAGTGCTTCAAGGAGATTGTCCTCTACCGCCAGGCCGCCAAGAATAGTGTTGCTGAGGGCAATACCTCTGTTTGTGTAAATATTACAGAAGGTAGCGTCTCCCTCCTGTGCATCCATGGAAACACCGGACAGCATCTCGTCCATATCTATCTCCATGAAACAGACCACAAGATCCCTGTCCTGGAATTTCATCTGTACCGGAACGGCGATGATGACTTTTTTATCCTCGCTCTCCAGGTTTTTGATGGAGATCTCCGGCTCAACCAGTGTCATGTAGTCAAACTGATACTGGTCGATGTCTGTCTGTGTACCTGTGGAAGTATAGATAAGCCCCTCTGTATCCACGAAAGCAAACTTCTCCAGCACAAACAGTTTTTTCATCTTGGCCTGATAATCCTGAAAATGCTCCGTGTCGCTCAGATCATCCTCCGTCATGAGTTCCAGCGCCGTCTCTATGATATTGATCTTTTCCTGCATGTTGTCGGCCACAACCTGCTCACGGCGGCCGGCAAGCTCATCCAGATAAAGAAGGCTGACAGAACGGACTGCCGATTCCGTAGCGGTCCTTGCGCTCCGCCCCGTCCATATAGAGCCGGCAACAAGGATAAACACAAGAATAATACTTCCCGTGACGGCTATCGGAGTAATTCTGTTCTTACGAGGTTCCATGTGTTTCACACCTCCTGCTATAGTGAAATACAGATTGTTTTTCTGTATACAGTGGTTGTTGTATTATCGGTTCATTCAATATCAGGTATTTATGTGAAACGCAGCAAGGTGATGATCCGCTGCATTCAGGTTCTTATTTAAGAATTATAACAGACTTTTCTTTACTTGTCATTTATTGTACACCAAAACCGTAAAGTTGAGTTTGCCGGGGCGATTCAGATCATAATACAGGTCATCTCCGGTCTTGACGGTATAATCTGCATTCATACCTTCTTTATCGACCACAGTATTAATCACAATAGCATCCCACAGCTTTTTGATCTCTTCCTTCGGAGTGACCTCCTCGCCAAGGTAAACGATGAAGTTGTTAAAATTGGATGTCATCTTCAATTCGTCTACATTGACATATGGAGTCGCCGGTTTTACCGTTTTCGCTGTCTTTTGAGCATCAGTGAAATACGCTTTTTTTCGTTATTCTTGCCCTTATTTGTTGTATAACTTTCCGGCACGAAGGACGCTTCCTCATTTGTTGATGCAGTATTTCCTCCAAGGAAATCCTCTTTCGCTTTCACGAACAGAGAGGTGTTCCATCCTTCCCAAGGGATATCCTGATTATCCCAAGTAACGCCCCATTTATTGTTCTTGTATTCTACTTTGTGGTATGACGGCATGGGACTGGTAGATTTTGACAAAGGAAAAGCCCTCCGGATGGTTAGTCCGAAAGGCTCTGTTTGTGCGACGTTATGGTGATATGTGATTACTTCGCTGTCATTTTCTGCTGAAAAGCAGCTTCTGTGATACCGGCACGTGCCGCCGCATCTTTGATGGTAAGAATGCCATCCTTCACGAGAGAAATCAGCGTATCGATGATTCCCTCTTCGCGGCCTTCATTTTTAATTCTCTTCGCTTCATAGTCCAAAACCTGTCCGCTCATAACTGATCCCACTCCTTTCCGGATATTTTCGTAGCTGGCTGCAAGATTTGCAAGCACACGCTCCGACATATCCATTATCGTCTTTTTGTCAAACTCATCAATCACACCATCGGCTGCAAGCTGCTCCAGGCGGTTCTTGATGTCTTCATATTCTGCTTTCAATTCCGCCAGTTTTCTTTCGTCCGCATCGATCTCTTTGAACTGCCCCTCGTAGGTGAAGATATAGAACGGGATCAGGAAAAGCAGCTTCTTTGAAAAGATTTCTTCTATCGAATACGTCTTGACCTTCATCACCGGAACATGATAGCTGACTTCTCCGCCCGGTGTACGGATCACGATCTCCATCACATCAGGTGTCGTAGATGTGCTCCGCAGGAAAAGAACTGCCGTATTCGGGAAAGATACAATAATCCTGTTCTCAATTACTTCACTGTTCTGATCCAGGGCAATCTGCGCATCATACTCAAAGATCCTGATCAGGATGCTGTAATCTACGGTACTCTCGCACTCAAAATGATACCGCTTCGTTGTCTTGCCGATCACTGCGAAGTTCGTGTCTGTGATTCGTTTCTCTTCTCCGCCATCCTGTTGATTGAGAAAATGTTCATTCGGAGAAAACTGTATGATCTCATCACCTGTGTATTCTTCTCCAAACATTTCGTTGATCACAGGAATGATCAGTTTGCTGCAGTCATTCAGGAGCGTACGGAAGACGTCATCATATGGTGTTGATGAATAAATCTGATCTGACAACCAATACACCTCCTCTGGACATAATCTTACAAATAAATACTACCACAGAATAGCCGTTTTTTCAATTAGAATCGCAGTTTTTAGCAGTTGGGGAGGGATACTCCCCCTGTTTCCCTCTCCCGCTTATGCCATTATCGATGCTGTAAATCAAAGATCACCCGTTACATCAGAGTGTCTTACCATCATCCCTGCGCCGCAGTGCCCTTCATCTTCAAGATCTGAACGGCCTCAGGAAGCACCAGCCTGTGAATGCGACCAGTTGGGATCTACCGGCTTCGTCCAGTCTCCGTCATAGTATCTGGCAAATGTCTCACCGCACTGGGAACGGTAACACTTCACCATCACTTCCTGGTCAGAAAGTATCGAACCGCCTTCCGGCACCTGGATCTTAACCCTTTCCAGCGCAGGATGTTTCATATA
>JAFUCO010000065.1 GCA_017459635.1 Blautia sp.
AATCATCTTTTCTTTATCTGCTGGGCATTTCGGTTGACGGCTGCTTTCTGACCTCGGACGATTATAGCAGTCACGCATATCTATTCCGTGCTTTGCTTTAATCTGGGCTACATACAGTGAAGAAACTTTGGTGTTATACTTCTTCATAATCCATTCCTTTATTTCTTCATATGTGGCGCTCCCGGAGATACGCTTCAAATAGTCAGCATTCTCGGGTTCATAGGGCACAGAAACAAAGTCGACCTTTTCCCGGTACAAAAGACATACAGTCTCGACATGGACGGTCTGGCAGAACTGGTCTAAGCAGCAGGCTTTTTTTATCTGGTACCCTGCTTCTATGAATGCGGGGAGGTCTCTTGCGAGGCTTGTGGGTTTGCAGCTTATGTAGATTATTCTTGGGACGTTTAAATTCAGGATTTTCGGGAGTGCTTTGGGGTGTATTCCGTCTCTGGGGGGATCGAGTATTATCAGGTCAGGCTTTGTCTCGAGCTCGTCTATGGTTTTCAGCACGTCGCCGCAGATGAAGCGGCAGTTTTCTATTCCGTTCAGCACTGCGTTTTCGCGGGCGCTTTTTACTGCCTCTTCGACTATCTCAACGCCAATCACTTCTTTGGCTGCGGCGGCTGCCATCTGTGAGATGGTGCCGGTGCCGCAGTACAGATCGTATACTACCTGGTCCTTTACATCTCCGGTATATTCACGGACTTTTGAATACAGGAGGCCGGCAGCCCGGGTGTTGGGCTGGAAGAATGAGAAGGAGCTGATCCTGAAGCGAAGTCCCAGCAGTTCTTCGTAAAAATGATCCCGCCCATAAAGTACTATTGTACGGTCACTCTGTACTACATCTGACAATGAGTCGTTTATTACATGGAGAATTCCGACTATCTGTCCGTCTAATGGAATGGACATCAGCTTATCAGCCAGTGGGCGGAGATCAAGGTGCATCTGACTGGTGGTAACTATGTGGACCAGTATTTCTCCTGTGTTCGCTCCTTCACGGAGGAGCAGGTGACGCAGGTATCCGGTGTGATTCATTTTGTGATAGTATGGAATCTCACGGTCTATAAAGTATTGATGCACGGTGTTAAGGATCCTTACGAAGTCGGGCGGCACGATTGCGCAGTTATAAGCTGTAAGCACGTCATGGCTGCTGCCTTTTTTATGCAGTCCCAGGGTGAGGGGGCCGCCTTTGTAGGCATCTCCGAAGGAAAATTCCATCTTATTGCGGTAGGCAAATTCTACAGGACTTCCTATAATGCCTTCCCATACAGGATCTGCCGTATCCGGATTCAGATCCTGTGGTGATAAGTCCTGCGAAGCACTGTATGCAGGCTTTCCGGCAACCTCACCAGCAGACTTTCCGGCAGCTTCTCCCGCAGACTTTCCAGCAGCCTCTCCCGCAGACTTTCCGGCAACCATTCCGGCAGCGGCTCCTGCAGCCGCTCCCGCAGACTTTTCAGCAGTCTCTCCCGTACATTCTGTGTATGTCCCGGAGTTTTTTTCCTGCATGGCGATAAAAGGCTGAAGGAGTCGCTTTACCTGTTCCTCCTTCAGCTTCAGCTGATTCTCATATGACATTGTCTGATATGTGCAGCCACCGCAGTCGGGAAATATGCCGCATTTTCTTTCTCTGTCCTCAAGCGGGGATCTTTCAAGTACTTCAAGGAGCCTTCCTTCGCATCTTCCGCTCCTTTTTTTGCTTATAACAAAACGTATTTTCTGGCCGGGTATCCCGTTTTTTACTATTACGGGAGTGTCTCCGACCAGCACTGTTCCACGGTTTGGATAGTCTGTTCTTTCTATCCTACCTTCATATATCTCGCCTTTTTTCATGATTCACATATCTCGTTTATTTGCTTGCTCCACATATCCTGCTGTTTTCTTAATTGTACAGCCTGCTTTATGTCAGATTCATAATTGCGCATCTTTTTATGATCTGTCTGATGCTTTGTTTGAAGCTTCGTCTGATGCTTTGTTTGATGCTTCGTCTGATACTTCGTTTGAAGATTTATCTGATGCTTCGTTTGAATCTTTGTCTGATGCTTCGTTTGAAGATTCATCTGATGCTTCATCTGAGGCTTCGTTTGAAGATTCGTCTGAAGTTTCGTTTGAAACTTCGTTTGAAGCTTCGTCTGATGCTTCGTCTGATGCTTTGTCTGATGCTTTCTTTGATGCCTTTCTGATCGCCTGCCACAGGTTTCCGTCTGACTCGATGACGTAATTCTGCTCGCTGAGCCGGATGGTGTTTAATGAGACAAAATCGTAACGGCAGATGTCCCCGGATTGAAGTTCCAGTTCAATGTAGAAAGGTGTTTCCTCAGAATGGTCATAGGCGTTTCCCATGATGATGGTATTGCTTAGCGCATAGTATACATCGTGGATAAACTCTTCTTCTGTCGAGGTGTATTCAGGAGCTTTTTCGTCAACCTTCAGGTTTTCTCCGAATGCCCAGCTCACCCTTACAGGATATTGTCCCCTGTTCCTCTGCTTTACGAGAAGAGCTGTCTCGTCTCTCTGGTCAAAGTTGAAAAGAAAACCTGCTATCTCATTGTCTACTCCCAGGCTTGAGCGGTTTTCTTCGTGGGGAGCCCGTCCGCACCCGGGCAGTGCAAGGGACAGGACTATTGCGAGAACTGCTGAGATCATCCGGCAGAATCCTTTTTTCATTTGCTTTGTCTCCTTCCGAAAAAACAGCTCCGGTGCTTGTCCGGAGCCAGGCCTTTTTAAGAAGTATAGTGCAGCCGGGTCTGCTTTCTTTGACCGGAATCCGTACTTGCAGAACTCACCGGTGTTTTGAAACCAGACTCATGGAGAAAAGCCCAAAGACTTACTCCTTTGTTTCATCCTCGAAGAAGTCATCGAATTCGTCGTCTATATCGTCTTCAAAATCCTCCAGATAATCCGGGGTAAAGAAGCGGTAGACTGCAAATGCGATTGCCACTACGGCGGCAACTGCTGCAACAATGCCGAGTATTATGAGGATCGTTTTTCTCTTTTCCCTGCGCATTTTCTCTCTTAGATCGATGGCGGTGAGAATGCTGAGAAGCCTGTCCCTGAATAATTTCATTAATTTGCACCTTCCTTTCATGATCGGATTTTCATTAGTATAACATGTTATGTTCATTTATGCCACAAAAATATTATATCGTACGTTTATTGCAAAGAGGTCAGATCTTTTTAAGCTTTGCGAAACCTGCGAACATCTTTTTGACGCCGAAGCGGTCAAAGTTTACGGTGACTTCGTAGTCCCTGCCGCCTTCACGTATTTCTGTCACTATGCCTACACCGAATTTCACATGGCGCACCGTGTCACCTACGCTGTATTCCAGTGCGGATGCATTTTTGACCGGGACTGCGGGGCGGGGCTGCTCCTGCTGCATGAAGGGCTTTGAAAGGAATGCCGCCTTCATCTTCGAGTATGTGTTGTCACCCTGCAGCAGTTTGTCCCTGTCGGGCTTTTTCTCCTGAACCGTGTAGCCAAGGTCAACCAGCTCTCTCGGGATCTCGCGCACGAACATGGATACATTATGGAATTTTACTTCGCCCCTTAGCATCCTCTGCCTTGCGCATGTGAGAGTCACGTTTTTCATTCCTCTTGTGAGACCGACGTACATGAGCCGCCGCTCCTCCTGGAGCGAATTGTCTTCATCGCTCCTGAATAAAGGATTTCCTCCCGGGAAGATCCCGTCCTCCATGCCGGTGATGAACACATGCGGGAACTCCAGGCCTTTGGCGCTGTGGAGGGTCATGAGAAGAATGTAATCCGACTCGGCATCCACAGTGTCAATGTCCGCCACAAGGGCAACCTCTTCAAGGAAGCCGGAAAGTGTAGCTTTTTGACCCTGTTCCTTCATCTGATCCTGGTAAACCTGGACTTTTGTTATGAGCTCGTCGATGTTTTCAAGCCTGGCTTTGGATTCCTCGGTGTTCTCTTTTTCAAGCTCGAGCGCGTAGCCGGTGGAATCGATGACATCCTGAAGCAGCTCTCTTACTGTAAGTATCTCAGCCTTTGTGCGGAGTGCCATTATAAATGTCACAAATGAATCAATCTTTGACAGGCTTCGTTTTACTGCGGGGATCTCCTCTGCGACCCTTAAGGCATCGAAGAAGCTCATATCCATTTCACCCGCATATTCCTGGATCCTGGCCTGAGTGGTGTCTCCTATGCCCCGCCTCGGTACGTTGAGTATCCTTCGCACCGATACGTCATCTCTTGCATTGTCTATTGTCCGGAGATATGCCAGAAGATCCTTGATCTCCTTGCGTGAATAGAAGTTTATCCCCCCGACAAGCTTGTAGGGTATGCCTGCCATCAGGAGTTTTTCTTCAAAAATACGCGACTGGGCATTTGTACGGTAGAGTATCGCGAAATCACGGTAGTCTCTTCCGGCAGCCCGGTGAAGGTGATCTATCTCTCCCACCACATACTCGGCCTCTTCAAAGCCTGTTGCGAACTGGCGGAAGTGGATCTTCTCGCCTTCCTCATTTTCTGTCCAGAGGCGTTTTTCCTTGCGCTCGGTGTTGTTTGCTATTACATTGTTGGCGGCTTCAAGGATGTTCTTTGTTGAGCGGTAGTTCTGCTCAAGCCTTATCACTCTTGCGTCCGGAAAGACGTTTTCAAATTCAAGAATGTTGCGCACGTCCGCGCCGCGGAAGGAGTATATGGACTGGTCGTCATCACCCACCACGCACAGGTTCCGGTACTTGCCGGAAAGCAGGCTGACCAGCCGGAACTGGGCAAAATTGGTATCCTGGTATTCGTCGACCATTATATATCTGAAGCGTTCCTGATAGTAATCCAGCACCTGGGGATGCTTCTCGAACAGCTCAACAGTTTTCATGATCAGGTCGTCAAAATCAAGCGCATTGTTCTTCCGCAGCTGTGACTGGTATTCACGGTATACCGCGGCGATCTTGCGTTCATTATGGTCAAATGCAGATGTTTCAACATCGTCGGGTGTCAGCAGCTGATCCTTGAAATGGGAGATATCCGACATCAGCGCTTTTTCTTTAAAAAGCTTTGTGTCTATATACAGCCTGCGGCAGACTTCCTTGATTACCGTCTTCTGGTCATCAGTGTCATAGATGGCAAAGTGATTGTCATACCCAATGTAGTCAATATGCCTGCGAAGTATCCTTACACATGCGGAGTGGAATGTTGAGACCCACACCGCTTCACTGCCCATGCCCACTATCCTGTCGACCCTCTGGCGCATCTCGTCGGCGGCTTTGTTGGTGAATGTGATTGCCAGGATGTTGTACGGATTGATGCCCGATTCGATCATCCAGGCGATGCGGTGTGTGAGCACCCTGGTCTTTCCTGACCCTGCGCCTGCAAGGATCAGAAGCGGCCCTTCTGTATGTAAAACTGCCTCCTGCTGGGGCGTGTTAAGTGTTTCGTATGAACTCATGCGTTATGCGGCTCCTCCTGAAAAAAACATTTACAAGTATTGTAACACACTTTATAATATATTGGAATGATAATACTCATAATGAAAGAAAGGTAGTTTCATGACAAAGGAAAAAAAAGAGATGTTCCGGCAGATCATGAATGTCCTTAAAGGCATCGAATATATCGAACCCTCAGACCTGCCGAACATCAATTTGTATATGGATCAGGTCACAACATTTATGGAAGACCAGCTGTCTGCGACCAGACGCCATGAGGATGACAAGATTCTTACAAAGACCATGATAAACAATTATGCCAAGAATAAGCTTCTGCCTCCTCCTGACAAAAAGCGGTACTCCAAAGAGCACCTGCTTATGCTGATCTTTATCTATTATTTTAAAAATTTTCTGTCAATGAGTGATATTCAGACACTCACAGAGCCTATAACCGAAAAATACTTTCAGTCCGGCAGCGGGCACGACATGACCTACATCTATGAGGAAGTGTTCAGGACTATCAAGAGCCAGTCCTCCTTCCTGATGAAGGATCTGCTTAAAAGGTACAATATGGCTGATGAGACCTTTAAGGATGCGCCGGAGGAGGACCAGACTTTTCTGCGTGCTTTTTCGTTTATCTGCCTGCTTAGCTTTGACATATACATGAAAAAGATCATGGTTGAAAGGCTTATAGATGCTATTGACGAATCCAAAGACAAGTGACATTCTGTACAGCCCGGGCATCCTGCTTCAGCCGGTGTACAAAAACAGGCATCAGGCGATTCCGGATGTGAAACGCCGCCTGATGCCCGATTGTTCAGAATGAAATTCCGAACAATTACTCCTGTTTTTTGTTCATGCGGGCAAATACCATCTCGTATCCATCGTTCCCATAGTTGAGTGAACGATTGACACGGCTTATGGTTGCGGTGGAAGCTCCGGTCTTCTCGGATATATCAAGGTAGGTTCGTTTCTCAGTCAGCATCCTTGCCACTTCAAACCTCTGGGACAGGGACAGCAGTTCATTGATGGTGCAAACATCCTCAAAAAAAGTATAGCACTCTTCTTTATTCTCCAGGCAGAGAATAGCTTCGAAGAGATGGTCCACTGCTTCTGTTCTAATTGTTTTGCTCATCGCATGCTCTCCTTTGGGTTTTTCATTAGGATTCATTTTATCTGCAGATGAATCCTTCGTATATTAACATTTTAACACGCTAAATCGTGAAAAGCAAGAGTCTTTACTTTTTTCGGGTTTTTCGTTATACTTTATATTACTCTATCCACGGCAGTATGCAAATAAACCTGTTATTCAATGCCTTCATAAGCAGCGTTAGTTTTTAGCTGCATAGTTTTTTGGAGAGAACTTATTTGCTTATAGTGTCTGTTTGCTAACATTGCCTGCTTCTATAAATCAGAAATGAGGAAATATCATGAGTGGTTTTTTTAATATGGACAATCCTTTCTTCAGGGCGATGAGCCGTGTAGCTGATCTTATGATCCTGAATGTGATCTTTGTGATCTGCTGCATACCGATAGTCACTATCGGGCCTGCCCTGACGGGGCTTTTTTATACAACTCTTAAAATGGTCAGGAATGAGGAATCCTACATTGTCAGGGGATTCTTCCACTCCTTTAAGCAGAATCTTCGCCAGGGAATTATCATAAACCTTATCATGCTGGTGAGCGGGGTTCTTCTGTGGCTTGATCTGCAGATCGTCCAGACGCGTATCGGAGGTACGATGGGCAGTGTTATGGTAGTGGTGTTTGCGGTACTGGCTATCATCTACCTGATGACCTTCATCTATGTTTACCCGGTGCTTTCGCGCTTCTACAATACCATCAAGAATACGTTCATCAACGCTTTGCTGATGTCGATCCGGCATCTTCCCTATACTGTGCTGATGATAGCGATAACTATAATGCCGGTTGGCATCCTTTTCCTGCCTGCGGGCATGACGGCGGCGCAGTCGGTGCTTCTGCTGCTGCTTATCCTGATGGGGTTTGCTACTATTGCATACTGCAATTCCTTCTTTCTGGTGAAGATCCTTGATAATTATATGCCGAAGGAAGAGGAGGAAAATAAAGGCGCTGCGGATGAGGACAGCGCTGCAGATCTGTCTGTTGAAGGCTCAGCAGGTAATCTGACTTTTGCTGACGGGAAACTGATATCCACTGAAGAAAGTGAACTCTTTACAGATGCAGTGGATGTCAGTGCTGCATCTGATACCGCAGAAAATAATGCCGGTACGTCAATTAATGAGGAAGAAACCAGTGACAGATAACGGGGTGATTTATTGGACAGCAAGCTTGAAAGGGACAAAGTGCTTATACTCTATATTCTTCAACACACTGGGAAGGAGCTCAGCAATTCGGAGCTTTCGGAGCTGATGCTGGAGATGGATGACATGGATTATTTCCGGCTTCAGGAAGCGTTAAGTGACCTGGTGGCCGGCGGGCTTATCAGCACACGAAGCATGCCGGGGACAACTTTTTACCGTATTGAGCCCGAGGGCGCATCGACCCTTCTTGAGCTGAAGGATGAGCTGCACAGGGAAAGGCTCAAAAAACTTAAGCTCCTGCTTGGCGAAATGCCGGATGCAGAAGAAGACAGCCTGAGACCGCTTGCAGAATATTATAAGACTAAAAGCGGGGGATTTGCGGTAAGATGCCGAATAGTGAAGAGCGGTATTTCACAGATGGAGTTTACAATACCTGCACCTTCGGAGGAAGCCGCAAAAACAATATGTCTGAACTGGCCGCAGAAATGCGATGCTTTATATCAGAAAATCATGGAGGAGCTCATGTGAGCTCCTCCGTTTTTTCTTATGTCTGAACAAAGAATTCCCCGCAGCAAGCTGCGGGGGAATGAACTCTGAGAGGTTCAAAATAAGACGGGGGACGGTTCTCTGTCTTAAGACAGAGAACCGTCCCCTGTCTTATGTATCCTTTCAAGATACTCAGAAATAGTCTTTTCGTACCCCAATTCTCCTGGTATGTAGAATTTTTCGTCTTTTATTTCATCGGGAAGGTACTGTTGTTCTACGTAATGGCCGGGGTAGTCGTGTGCGTATTTATAGCCTATGCCGTGACCGAGCTTATCGTGGCCTCCATAGTGGGCGTCCTGAAGGTGGACCGGCACTGATGTCTGTGTACGCCGGACACTTTCCATCGCGGCAGATATGGCATTGACGGCTGAATTGCTTTTCGGAGCGCATGCCATATAGGAAGCCGCCTGGGCGAGGATTATCTGGGATTCGGGCATTCCTACCCTTTCGACCTCCTGGGCGGCGGCCGCGGCGACACATATCGCCATTGGGTCGGCGTTCCCGATATCCTCGGATGCAAGGATCATTATCCTGCGCGCTATGAACTTGACATCCTCGCCTGCGTAGAGCATCTTCGCCAGATAATATACCGCAGCATCAGGGTCGGATCCGCGCATGCTTTTTATAAATGCCGAGATTATGTCGTAGTGGTTATCACCCTTTTTGTCATAGTTTATCCTGCGCTTCTGGATGCATTCCGACGCAACGCTCTGAGTTATGTGGATAAGCCCGTCGTCGCTTCTGTCCGTTGTGAGGACGCCGAGTTCTATGGCGTTTATGGCTGCCCTTGCATCGCCTCCCGCCATGTCAGACAAAAATGACAGGGCGTCATCATCTATAACTGCCCGGTATGAACCCATGCCTTTTTCGGTGTCGTTCAGGGCTCTGTCTATAAGTATGCGTATATCCTCCGGTGAGAGCGGTTTCAGTTCAAAAATAACGGACCTTGACAGGAGAGCGCTGTTTACTTCAAAATATGGATTCTCAGTTGTTGCGCCTATCAGGATTATCGTGCCGTCCTCGACAAACGGAAGCAGGTAATCCTGCTGTCCTTTGTTGAAGCGGTGGATCTCGTCTATAAACAGAATAGTCCGGCGACCGTACATGCCCAGCGTGTTTTTGGCCGCCTGCACTACCTCCTCCATGTCTTTTTTGCCGGCCGCAGTGGCATTGATCTGGGTAAACTCTGCGCTTGTCGTGTTGGCTATGACCTTTGCGAGCGTAGTTTTTCCGGTGCCGGGCGGGCCGTAAAAAATGACCGAGGTGAGCTTATCGGCTTTGATGGCGCGATAAAGCAGCCTGTCTTTCCCCACTATATGCTGCTGCCCCACTACCTCATCGAGGGAAGTGGGGCGCAGTCTCTGTGCCAGAGGAGATTCTTTTTCAAGGGTCTTATGTTTAGCGTATTCAAACAGATCCATCAGGAACTCCTGTGCCTTTTTTTCTTAGTTTAAGATACCTGCGTTCGATCTCGTCCTGCACTGCCTGTTTACCAAGTTTGCTGGTGTCAAGGTAAAGATCGTAATATGCCGGGTCATCCCATTCCTTGCCGATAAATCTCTGACAGAGGTCGTATTTCCGGCGGTCGTCATTCTTCATGAACTTTTCAAGTTCTTTTGGTGTGCCGCTCATTTTTTCGGCAGCATCCTTCATGCGAAAGTCCCAGGACGCATGAATGTATACCCTGAGTACATTCGGATAGTCTGCCGAATTGAGTATCAGATTGGCACAGCGGCCTATTATGACGCAGTCTTCTGTCTCGGCAAGCTCGCGTATCGCCTTCGCCTGATAATTGAACAGATTCTCATCAGATGTGAAGAGCCTGCTCTCGGGCGGAAGCACTTCTTTGGAATAGGTTCCGCTTTTTGCCCCGAAAAGCGGGCGGGGAGCAGATGTATATTCATCTACTCTTCCGAACAGCTGTGGATTTATACCGCTGTCATCCGATGCCAGTTTAATGATATTTTTGTCGTAGTAGGCGATTCCAAGCTTTCTGGCAAGGTTTTCACCGATAGTACGGCCACCACTGCCGTACTGCCGGGCTATTGTGATCACATAATGATTCATATAAAACCCTCCTACTCTCCAAGATATGCCTTCTGGACAGCCTCGTCGTGAAGCAGGTCCTCGGCAGCTCCTTCCATTGTTATCTCACCGGTTTCCATGACATAGGCCCGGTCAGCTATGGAGAGAGCCTTATTGGCATTCTGTTCCACCAGCAGCACCGTGGTACCGCTCTCACTAACCACCTTGATTATGTCGAATATCTCGTTTACAAAGATCGGAGAAAGTCCCATTGAAGGCTCGTCCATAACTATCAGCCTTGGTTTGCTCATAAGCGCCCTGCCCATGGCAAGCATCTGCTGCTCGCCTCCGGACAGTGTCCCGGCCCTCTGGTCTTTTCTTTCCATCAGTCTCGGAAATCTCTGGTAAACCATGTTCAGGCTTTCCTCTATCTCTGTTTTATCGTTTCGTGTAAATGCTCCAAGCTTAAGGTTATCATAAACGCTGAGCTGTGAGAAAACACGCCTTCCTTCCGGAACATGCGCAATTCCCATCTTAACAATTTTGTGGGCCGGAATCTTTGTGATGTCCTTCCCTTCGAAGATGACTGACCCCTGTTTGGCAGGAAGAAGGCCGGTGATCGTCTGAAGAGTTGTGGTCTTGCCGGCCCCGTTTGCCCCTATAAGGGCAATGACTTCTCCCCTGTCGACCTTGAAGCTTATGCCCCTGAGGGCATGTATCACGCCATAGTAGACGTGCAGATCGTTAACTTCCAACATTGCCATGATGCTCTGCCCTCCTATTCTCCCAGATATGCAGCGATCACGGCAGGGTCATTGAGCACATCGGAAGTAGTGCCCATTGACAGCATCCTGCCGAAGTTCAGAACCGTCAGCTTTTCGCATATACCGCTGACCAGCTTCATATCATGTTCAATAAGCAGGATCGTCATATCAAACCTGTCACGCACAAACCTGATGGTTTCCATAAGTTCTGCGGTTTCATTCGGGTTCATACCTGCAGCGGGTTCGTCCAGCAGGAGAAGCTTGGGCTCGGTTGCGAGAGCTCTGGCAATTTCAAGCTTACGCTGTTTTCCATATGGAAGATTTCCGGCCAGCAGGTCTGCTTCACTGTCAAGCTCGAAAACCTTGAGGATCTCCATACTGCGCTCATCTATCGAGTTCTCGACCCGGCGGTATTTTGGAAGCCGCAGAATTCCCGTAAGAGTACTGTATTTGTAGTGATTGTGAAAGCCGGTTTTTACGTTGTCAAGTACAGGCATATCCTTAAAAAGACGGATATTCTGGAAAGTACGTGCTACCCCGGCTTTGTTGATGTCCATGGTAGACTTTCCGGTGATATCGACCCCGTCAAGCCGGATTATGCCTTCTGAAGGTTTGTATACTCCTGTCAGCAGGTTGAACACTGTAGTCTTGCCTGCACCGTTGGGTCCTATCAGTCCGTAAAGCTCCCCTTTTTCGATGGTCAGGTTGAAATCGTCGACCGCATGGAGGCCTCCGAAGGAGATGGAAAGGTTATTGACTTCAAGCATTGCCATTCTGCTCTTCCTCCTTTCCGTTTCCGGATCCTCGGTTTTTGAAGATCCGGCTGCGAAGCCTGGACCTCATGTCAAGAGCTGCGGGAGCCCAGTTGAACAGCATGATCACAATAAGTACGATAGCATATATCAGCATCCTGTAATTGTTGAGGAAGCGGAGCATCTCCGGAAGAGCCGTAAGAATGACTGCCGCGATGATAGAGCCCGTCAGGTTTCCTATCCCGCCAAGCACGACAAATACAAGGATAAGGATAGAGGTATTGTAATCAAATTTCTTGGTATTAAGCGTAGCCAGGTTATGTGCATAGAGTACTCCCGCACAGCCCGCGAGCGATGCCGATATCGAAAAAGCCAGCAGCTTGTATTTGGTTACCGGAATTCCAATCGATTCAGCTGCGATACGGTTGTCCCTGGTGGACATGATAGCACGGCCTGCCCGCGAATTGATAAGATTCTGCACCACCATGAGGGTAATGAGGATCAGGATGATCCCAACCGTAAAGGTAGAGTTCTTTGGCGTACCGGAAATACCAAGCGCCCCCTTGATGATCTGCCGCCCTGTAGGTTCCATACCAAGATCCATGGCACTTTTTGTACTGAAATGAAGACCGTTGCTGTCAATTCCTGCATAGAGCACGTTAAGCAGATTTTTGATTATCTCTCCGAATGCCAGAGTAACTATTGCCAGGTAATCACCCTTCAGGCGAAGTACCGGTATGCCAATAAGGATCCCGAACAGTCCGGCGACGGCAGCCCCGACAAAAATGGCCAGGATAAAGCGAAGAATATCCGGAAGCGCGGTTCCGACCGCGTTTGAGAAGAAAGCG
The DNA here is from genome assembly GCA_017459635.1 of Blautia sp. Classification (GTDB taxonomy): domain Bacteria; phylum Bacillota; class Clostridia; order Lachnospirales; family Lachnospiraceae; genus Blautia_A. The sequence continues at coordinate 12,603 of JAFUCO010000065.1, forward strand.
CTGCTGTAGGCACCTACACACATGAAGCCGGCATGCCCAAGACTCAGTTCACCGGAAATGCCAACGACAAGGTTGAGTGAAAGCGCTGCTATTACATAAACGCACAGCGGTACCAGGAGGCCTTTTAGCAGGCTTGAGATATTCCCGGTCATAACCATCGTCTGTAATATGGCATACGCACCGAGCACTATAACGTAGTTCAGAAGATTGCCGCGCAGTGTTTTACGCCGCATTCGTTTTACAAGTTCTGTATTGTTTCCCATATCTCTCATTCTGCCTCCTTACACTTTTTCCTGGATGTTCCTTCCGAACAGTCCGGTAGGCTTTACAAGCAGAACGACTATCAGGACGCCGAAAACGATAGCGTCGGCAACCTGAGATGATATATACGCTTTGCTCAGGATCTCTATCACTCCAAGCAGTATTCCGCCGATCATGGCGCCGGGTATCGAACCGATGCCGCCGAACACTGCCGCAACAAATGCTTTAATTCCGGGCATTGCTCCGGTGTATGGAGTAACTATAGGATAAGCGGAGCACAGGAGTACACCTGCGATGGCTGCCAGCGCGGAGCCAATGGCAAATGTGAGTGAGATCGTTCCGTTTACATTTACCCCCATAAGCTGGGCGGCATCCTTGTCTTCAGAAACAGCCTGCATGGCATGGCCCTGTCTTGTCTTATTAACAAACAGCGTAAGGCAGACCATTATGATTATACAGGCAAGGATAGTCACGATCGTTGTTCCGCTTATTATAAGGGCGCCGTCACCGAATGAAAGTGATGGCAGTTTGATAACGTCTACAAATGTTTTACCGTCGGCCCCGAAGAGCAGCAGAGCGATATTCTGCAGCAGATAGCTCACACCGATGGCTGTGATAAGGACAGCCAGAGGGGATGATGCTTTACGGAGCGGCCGGTAGGCTACTTTTTCGATAGTGATGCCAAGTACCGTGCAGACAGCCATTGCGATAAGTACGGCAAGAATGCCCGGCACCCCGGCTTTGGTCAGCAGCATCAGCACTACGTACGCCCCTACCATGATGACGTCTCCATGAGCGAAGTTCAGCATCTTGGCGATGCCGTACACCATGGTATAGCCGAGCGCTATTATCGCGTAGACCGATCCGAGGCTGATCCCGTCTTTCAAATAGGTCAGAAAACTCATTGACGCACCTCTTTCTTATTTTAAAAGGGGACAGCCCCAGTAGATTTAGCTGGAGGCCGTCCCTCTCTTATTGGATCAGTCCTGTGATACATATTCACCGTTTTCAATAACAACGGCTTTCGGCTCTTTCTCAGGCTCACCTGTTGCCGGATCCCATGTGATGGTTCCTGTAAGGCCTTCTACTGTGATATTGCCCATTGAAACCTTCATAAGATCGCAAAGCTCGGATGCGCTCATATCAGGATTTGCATCTGCATCCTCAAGGGCAGCTTTCATAGCATAGATTCCATCGTATGCGTCAGCACCGAACTGAATCGGAACAAGGCCGTCAAAAGCTTCCTCATAGGCTGCTACGAAGTTCTGGGTCATTTCATCTTCTGCGTTCGGGGTGAACGGGGTCAGAAGCATCAGGCCCTCTGCCAGAGATGTGTCGAAATTCTCAACGGTAAGGATTCCGTCCATACCGTCGCATCCGAAGAATGTCGGGGCAAAGCCCATATCTGAAGCCTGTTTAAGAACAAGAGCAGCCTCCTGATAGTAGAACGGAAGGAATACCAGCTCTGCCTCAGCATCCTTGGCTTTGTTGAGCTGTGCAGAGAAATCTGTTCTGTTGTCAGAGAATGCTTCGTTAGAAACTACCTCGAGTCCCTGGGAATCTGCTTCAGCTACGAAGCTCTCCATGATTCCTGTTGAATATGGATCAGAGCTGTCATAGATGATACCGATCTTTGTTGCGAGTCCGTGTTCACCGATAAACTGGGCGGATTTTGCTCCCTGTGCAGGATCTGCGAAGCATACACGGAAAGCGTTCTCACCGGTGATGCAGTCTACTGCTGAGCCTGAAGGAGTAAGCAGGAACATATTATCGTTAAGAGCTTCGCCTTCTACTGCGATGCAGGGAGCACTTGTGACTGTGCCGAGCAGCATCTGCATTCCCTTGTCCTTAAGGTCATTGTAGGCGTTGACGGATTTTTCAGCGTCATGCTCATCGTCAGCGGTTATAAGCTCTACCTGATAGCCGTTGATGCCGCCGGATGCGTTGATCTCGTCAACTGCAAGCTGGGCTCCGTTCATAACAGAGATTCCATAAGCTGCCGCTGCGCCGGTAACCGGGCCGATGGCTCCGATGGTGAAGGTGCCTTCTTCTGCAAATGCAGCTGTGCCTGTTGTCATTACCATTGCTGCCGCTGCGCAGATACCGATAACCTTTGTCATTTTTTTCATAGCTTAAATCCTCCCTTTAGAGCTCTTTATTACGCAATTGCCTTCTTTGCGATCTCTGCAAGAGCTGTGAAACCTTCGGCATCATTTACTGCCATCTCGGCAAGCATCTTTCTGTTGATGTCGATATTTGAAACTTTAAGGCCATGCATCATCTGGCTGTAGGAGATTCCGTTCATCCTTGCAGCCGCATTGATCCTTGCGATCCAGAGCTGTCTGAACTGACGTTTTTTCTGCTTGCGTCCTGCGTAGGAGCTTGCAAGTGCTCTCATCACAGACTGCTTAGCTATTCTGTACTGTTTGGAACGTGCTCCTCTGTAGCCTTTTGCCAGTTTAAGGACACGGTTGTGTTTTTTCTTTGCGTTCAAGCCGCCTTTAATTCTTGCCATTGTTCTATATCCTCCTGTTAATAACTGTCATTTGCAGAGTCAAATGTTTTTATACTCACCACCTGTAAAAGGCGGGGAGCCTTATCTGCCTCCAAGATCAATCTTTAGATGTACGGCATTGCCTTCTTCATGTTCTTTACGTTTGTAGGATCAACAACCGTTGCTTTTCTCAGATTTCTCTTTCTCTTCTGGGACTTCTTGGTGAGGATATGGCTCTTGTAAGCTTTATTGCGGATTAATTTGCCTGTACCTGTCACTTTAAAACGTTTTGCTGCTGATCTGCAAGTTTTGATTTTTGGCATTTTGATTTCCTCCTGTTTTTGTATCTTGCTTTCAACGTTTTTCCGTTAAAAACATTGTCATGCTCCGGCCTTCAAGCTTTGGAGCTTTGTCCATTGTTGAAACGTCCGAGAGCATTTCGGCAAACTGTTCGAGTACCTTGCGGCCGCCGGCCATATGAGCCATTTCTCTTCCGCGGAAACGCAGACTTACTTTGACCCTGTCGCCTTTGGTCAGGAATTTGCGGGCAGTGTTTGCCTTTGTATTCAGATCATTGGAGTCGATATTGGGTGAAAGACGAACTTCTTTTATTTCGATCGTCTTTTGCTTCTTGCGGGCTTCCTTCTCCTTGCGTGCCACTTCGTAACGATATTTACCGTAGTCAATGATCTTGCACACCGGTGGTTTTGCCTGAGGAGCAATCTTGACCAGATCAAGACCTGCCTCCTGTGCTTTTGCCAGAGCCTCACGCGACGGAACGATTCCTAACTGTGCTCCGTCCGGGCCGATCAGACGTACTTCTCTGTCCCTGATCTGTTCGTTAATCATGTAGTTGCTAATTGTCTTGCACCTCCTGCCCTCTTTTTCGAGTACTTTAAATGTACCTTCTCCTGCTGATCCGGTTGATCATGGGGCGGTAAACTGCCCCAAAGCTAAATACGCCGCACGTAAACAAAAAATGCGGAGCAGATGCTCCGCATAATAAACACACAAATCAGGCCATATGTGGCCTTCATATCATGTATTAACCCGAGTCACTTAATATAGTGCTGAGGTGAGAGCGGATACTCTGCTTTGTTTTACGTACCTGATTAACATACCACAGGTATGGTTTTTTGTCAACAGGGTTATCTGTTGTTTTTAAGGAAATCGGGGATTTGGATGTCCTTTTTTTGTACTGTGCTTGAGGGGCGTTTGGTGTTGAAGGGGGTTGTGTTCATTGTCGGCAGGGTGTAGGACGGTATTGAGGCAGATGATGCGGGGGACTGTGCCTGGCCTGTTGGGGCGGCGGGTCTTGTGTAGCTGCTGCCTGTTGTGAAGGAGGAGCTTCTCCTGCTTCCTCTTGTGTACATGGAGCTGCCTTTGTCGCGTCCTGCGCCGGCGGCTGCTGCATCCTGAAGGCCGGTCGCTATGACTGTTATCCTGCAGTAGTCAGCCACTGTATCATCGTACATTGCGCCGAATATGATGTTTGTATCCTCTCCGGTAAGCTCCTGTACGTAGCTTGCCGCATCGTTTGCATCCATAAGGGAGATGTCACCCGAAATGTTGATGATAACATGGGTAGCACCCTGGATAGTAGTTTCAAGCAGCGGGGATGCGACTGCGATCTGCACAGCCTCCATGGCTTTGTCGTCGCCTCTTGCTTCGCCGATACCGATGTGGGCAATGCCCTTGTCGGTCATTACTGTCTGTACATCCGCAAAGTCGAGGTTGATAAGAGCCGGAAGGTTGATAAGGTCTGTTATGCCCTGTACTGCCTGCTGAAGAACTTCGTCAGCCTTTCTGAGTGCTTCGGGCATGGTAGTCCTGCGGTCAACTATATCAAGCAGTTTGTCATTGGGGATTACTATCAGTGTATCTACTGCTTTTTTAAGGTTCTCTATTCCGCTAAGGGCGTTGGTCATACGCGTCCTTGCCTCAAACCTGAAAGGCTTGGTAACAACACCTACTGTAAGGATACCCATCTCCTTGGCAGCGGCTGCTATGACGGGAGCTGCACCTGTACCTGTGCCGCCGCCCATTCCGCAGGTCACGAATACCATGTCGGAGCCTTCCATGAGCTGCTTAAGCTCTTCAATGCTCTCTTCTGCTGCCTTCTGGCCTACCTCGGGCTGGGCTCCGGCTCCAAGACCTTTGGTGATCTTCTCACCGATCTGCAGAATTGTCGGAGCTTTGCAGAGCGTGAGAGCCTGCTTATCTGTATTTACGCCGACAAATTCAACTCCGCCGATCGCTTCCTCAACCATCCTGTTAACTGCGTTATTACCGGCACCACCTACTCCGATAACGATTATCTTTGCAGATGATTCAGCCTCGTTTGTCATAATCTCTAACACCGGATTTCCTCCTTTTATCTTTATAAACAGTGTCTTTCAGACTGTCCTTCAATGTCAAAAATACTCGCATACAGATATACTATATATTTTTTTTCGGGATTTATCAACAGGGAATTTAATTTTTTACGATTTTTTTACAAAACGAAGCAGTTTCCTACCAGTATATCCCTTCATAAAGGGCATCATAATAGGCCTCATCATAGATTCCGCCGTCCTCGGATGAACCCTCATCATAAGATTCGTAATCATAAGAATCGTAATCGTAAGAATCATCATAGGAAATATCATCATAGGAAGCGTCATCGTATCCATGGCCGCTTTCTGATGAGCTTTCGCTGTCAGGATCATTGCCATCGCTGTTTTCGGATCCTTCTGATGCGGATCCGTCTGTGGTTTCGCTGATGCTGTTTTCCTCTGACCCTGTTTCCGAATCCGAGCTGAAATAACTGTCTATGGAGTTTCCTGAGCTTTCTCCGTCAGAAGATGTGTCCGGCCCCACGTAATTGCCGTGGCGGTCGAATTCTCCTGTCCAGGTGAATCTTCCGTCCTCAGTGTAGCCTCCTCTGTAGCTTCCAAGCGCGGCAAAGGAATCCTCATCCGGCATGGCGCCTGCGTAATTGCCCTGTTCGTCATACTCGCCGCTGCCCGTGTAGTCGCCTTCACCGTCATATCCGCCTGCCCAGTTCTCGATGGCATTTTCAAGATCTGAAAGTGGTTTTGCTCCTACATACTTGCCTTTTTCGTTGTATTCTCCATCGCCGGTGTAATTACCGGAGGCGTCATACCCGCCTTCCCACTCTTCTTCGACCTGTGCATCCGGGGAGCTTTCCCCCGTCTCCTCGAAGGTTATGGTCTTGTTGTTTTCGCTGACGCTTTCAAGATGAAGAATGCCTTTCTTTCCTTCAAGCTTTGGAAGGATCGCAAGGGTCCGGGTCACCTTATCATCAAGATTTTCATTTTTACCAAAGTATGCCGTAATATCGTCAAATACCAGGCTTACCTGGTTTTTATCATCAAACTGCACAAAATCAGGCAGTCTGTCTCCCTTCTGGAAAATAGTCGCCAGTGTGCCTGCCGTATTAAGCACATCGGTACCTTTTACCGGAAGCTTCTCGTCATATGTTACCTGATGGACGGTTATCCCGTCGAAAAACGGGATACTCTCATCACAGTCAAGTGAGGAGCCTACGAATGTGCCTTTCCTGTCAAAATACACATAGCTGTCTAGATAACGTATGGATCCGACAGGTTTTTTCTCATAGAAATTGATGGCGATGGAGTCTTTGGACAGCCTTGTGACATTCCAGCTGTCTACAAGGTATGTTCCGTCGGACTCTTTTTTTGAACAGAAGAAAGGCGCAAGGACTGAATTGCCCGCAAACGGGCCTTTAAGCACCATCGCCTTGACTTCTTCTTCGCTGTATTTAGCATTTCCGCGGACTTCCACGTTCTTTACTTCATAAGTTGTAAAGAACATCATCGAAAATCCGATGCCTGCCGCAGCCAGTATACCTGCCACGAAGAACAGTATCCTTCCCTTTGTCACAGCTTATAACCTCACACTTTACGGAACAGTGGCACTGCGAAAAGTAAGACAGGGGACGGTTCTCTGTCTTATGAAAATAAGACAGAGAACCGTCCCCTGTCTTACTTTCCAGCAAGTGCCCCGGACTGTTATTAACAGTTATGGACAAATTCCTTGAACATGTTCCCTCTCTGTTCATAGTTTTCGAACTGGCCCCAGCTTGCACATGCGGGGGACAGCAGGCAGGCATCTCCAGGCTTTGAAAGACGCCGGCACACCTGAACAGCTTCTTCAAGATTATTTGCCAGTATTATATCGGTGAATCCAAGGCGGAAGGCGGCATCACGTATCTTCTCCCTGGTCTGTCCTATCAGGATCAGTGATTTTACCTTGCCGTCAAACGAACGGATCCATTCGTCATAATCAGCGCCTTTGTCAAAGCCTCCGGCTATCAGGTAAGTGGGCCTTGTCATCGCCTGAATTCCCTTAATTGCCGCATCAGGATTGGTGCCTTTTGAATCGTTGTACCAGCACACTCCGTCTTTTTCCATGACGAACTCTATACGATGCTCAACAGCGTTGAATTCACAGGCGCTCTTCTTCACAGATTCCGCGGGTACGCCATAGGCACATGCCATCAGGGCAGCCGCCATGACATTCTCATAATTGTGTTTGCCAAGAAGCTTAAGGTCCCCCGTCCTGAGCAGCACAGATTCGCTTAGCGTGCTGTCATGGCCGTCATTTTCCGCTTGTAAATCTGCAGGCATTCTCAGTATTATCTCATCACCATTCAGGTACGCGCCGGCTGTTCTCTCAGGCAGCTTCCTCTCACTGCTGAAGAAGAGTACCTTCGGAACTGTCCTCTGTCCGAAGCTTCTAAGTTCTTCATCTTCGTAATTGAGCACACAAAAGTCCTCAGGTGTCTGGTTTGATGTGATGAGCTCCTTTACACGGATATATTCTTCCATTGTATGGTGCCTGTTCAGGTGGTCTTCGGTAATATTAAGGATAGCGCTGACACGCGGGGCAAATTTGTCTATAGTCTCCAGCTGAAAGCTGCTGATCTCGGCGACGGTCACGGTCTCATCCGTCATCTCAGGAGCCTTCGAGGTATAGGAAGTACCAATGTTTCCTACCACGAATACCTGGCTTTTGTAATCGCTCATTATTTTCCCCAGCAGGGCTGTAGTCGTAGTCTTTCCGTTTGTCCCCGTTATGGCCAGGACATCGCCTTTTCCGGCACGGTATGCCAGCTCCACTTCTCCCCATACGGGAATGTCATGGGCATGGAAGCTCTCAACTACAGGTATGTCCGTGGGGACACCGGGGCTCAGGATAACCAGGTCGAGTGTCTGCAGGACCTCCTCAGGAATGCTTCCAGTATAGATAGCAATCGGTTCGCTTTCCCCTATTCTGCTCCTGATTATGTCCGGATCGGCCTTTTCATTGCCGTCGAACATTATACATTCTGCTTCCAGGGCTGACAGGAGGCGGTACGCCCCTGTTCCGCTGATCCCGGATCCGAATATCAATACTTTTTTTCCTTTGAAATCCATGATTATACCTCCCTGTCCCGGTTTTGCATTCTTCCTTTACATCGCGATGAAAGCGATGAGGCACATGACGGCAGTCACTATTGCAAAAACTGCGACGATTCTTGTCTCTGACCATCCGCACAGTTCGAAATGATGATGGATCGGCGCCATCTTGAATATCCTTTTTCCGTGCGTGGCTTTAAAGTAACTGACCTGTATCATGACCGAAAGCACTTCGATCAGATAGATTATCCCGACAAGCAGGATAAAAAGCGGCATCTTATGCATGTATGCCATTCCTGCCACAAAGCCTCCAAGTGCAAGAGAGCCCGTGTCGCCCATAAATATCCTTGCCGGATATGAATTGTACAGCAGGAATCCCATCAGTCCTCCGCATAAGGCGCCGGAGATCGGCTCAAGTCCGGACCCGGTCACTATTGCGACGATCGTAAAGAATATTGCCACAACCAGAGTAACTGTTGAAGCCAGTCCGTCAAGTCCGTCGGTAAAGTTCGTACCGTTTACGGTTCCTATTACAACAAAGAACAGAAGCGGTATAGACAGTATGCCTGCACTAATCGTCCTTCCTCCCGAAAACGGAAGGATCATGTCGAGGTCCATGTGGTAAAACCTGATCATGCAGAACGAAAAAGCAGCTGTTACAGCTATCTGCAGCAGGAGCTTCTGCCAGGCGATGAGCCCGTCGGACCTGTGGAGGATAACCTTGAGGTAATCGTCTATGAAGCCTATCACGCCGAACCCGAGCGTAAGTATGAGGACCGGCAGTATCCTTGGATATCTTCTTACATAGATAAGTGAAACGATCAGTATTGCTGTCAGGAAGATGACTCCTCCCATGGTTGGTGTCCCGGCCTTTTTGAGGTGGGACTCGACCCCTTCTTTACGCTCGGTCTGGCGCATCTTCAGATTCCTGAAGTAACTGATGACCGGCGGGCCGATGAGCGCGCTGATCGCAAAAGATATCAGTATGGGATAAACAAAATGAGTGTCCATAAACAGCCTCCAGTGTTTCAATTCCGAAGCCGCCGGGAAGAGGCAGGATCATTCCATACCTGCTTCTTCGTTGGTGACTCCTTCACTCTCCATATTATTTACTACATAGTCGGAATAATCGTTCTCAAGCGGCACCGGCGCGCTTGTATTCGAAATTCCGTCTCCTGACTGGCCTGTCCTGTGTTCCAGGGCGGTCGACATTATATTGTTTCCGTAATCATCTATACGATAGTTTCCTTCGCTGTCAAGAAGATAGCCTTCTGAATCGATGCGGTTGCCGTCCCAGTCGATACGGTTGCCGTACTCATCTATGCGGTTGCCGTTATCATCGATTATCGCATTGTCACTTCCTGATGCCAGACCGCCAAAGCCTTCCCAGAGCACGGTCTCCTGCTCCCACTCTTCGGTTCGTTCATCCTCAGGGATGTTCATATACGGAAGGAGCTCGTACATTATGCCCTGCGCTATATACTGGGCATATACGCTGTTTGCCTGTTCCTCGGCTCTCGGCTCGTCTACTACCACATATATTACAACCTGTGGGTCATCGACCGGCGCGAAGCCGATGAATGAGACCAGGTAATTCCCATGTCCCCTGGGGATCTTTTCTGCAGTTCCGGTCTTTCCGCCGGAGCTGTAGCCCTGTACTTTTGAGGAGATGCTGGTGCCCTTCTTAACTGAAAGCTCCATGTAGCTTCGTATATCCGCTGATACTCCGGCGGATATCGTCTGTTTCTGGAGTATCTGCGGGTAGGTTTTGACCGTGCCTCCCAATGCGTCCTTTATCTTTGACACCACACGCGGCTGATAATAGCTGCCGCCATTGATCACCGAACACAGCGCGCTGATCTCCTGGATCATGGTACAGGTATATCCCTGCCCGAAGGAAGAACATGCAAGCTCGGTCTCGCCCATTGTGCTGGTTGAGTGAAGCGCTCCGTATTCCTCTCCCGGAAGGTCTATTCCGGTCCTGGCTCCGAAGTTGAACAGGCTCTGGCTGTCTATAAACTGTTCCGTGCCCATTATAGAAGCTATCTGCATCATGCCGTCGTTGCAGGAGTTTGCAATTACTTCTGCAAGGGTCTGGGTACCATGTCCTGACGGATAGGCGGTACACTTGATAGTAGTAACGCTTCCGACCGCGCCAAAGTTTTCGAAGCCGTCGCACTCGAAGGTATCGGATTCGCTGATCCTGCCTTTTTCGAGTGCAGACGCTATAACGATCGGCTTGACAACGGAGCCGGGCTCATAGCATTCGGAAACACAGTAGTTGCTCCACAGCTTGCCAAGGGCTTCCACTGTTTCTTTATCACTCATTGCAGCGATTTCCTGGTCGGAATACATATTGGTAAGATCCCGGGGTTCGTTCAGGTCATAGCGGTCACCACCGTCCATGGCCAGGATTTCACCTGTATTGGGATCTTCCACGATCACGCCCACATGTGTTGCCCCCATCTCTTCATTGAAGGCATCAACATATTTTTCGACTATCTTCTGAATTCCTACGTCAAGGGTCGTTACGATGCTTTTTCCTGCTGTCGGTTCGATTATCGTCTGTTCTACGTCCGATTCACTGCTGAAGTAACCGTACTTTCGGCCGTCTACCCCCGATAGTGTCAGATTGTAATATCCCTCAATGCCAACATCGGCATCATCACGGGAGTTAGCAAAGCCTATCACATCGCAGGCGAGTGAACCATAGGGATATATCCGCAGATAATCTTCTTCGAACCAGACGCCCTTCACATTCCTGCGCCTCTTTATATCCTGTATTTCTTTATCTGTCAGTTCCTTTTTGGTTTCAGGTATAGTGCAGTAATCGTCAAATGCTTTTTTGGCATCTATCGGCAGTTCTTTTTTTACTATCTGATACTGGCTGTCTCTCGTACTTTCACTTGTAAGGCGTTCCCGTATGTCTGCTTCATCCACTCCAAGAAACTCTACCATTGCCTCTACTGTTGGATCGATATAATCTATATTGCTGTTTACTGCCTTACAGTCCAGAATAACGGTGTATACCTTATTGCTTGAAGCAAGCAGGTTGCCGTTGCGGTCATAGATATCTCCGCGTCTGGCCGGAAGCACACGGCTCTCATACTGCTGCTGTGCCTGGTTCATGACCTGCTTTTTGTATTTTGTACCGCTGGTAGCATTGATGACTGTGATACGTACGGACAATAATACCACCGAGGTCAGCACTATTCCAAACAGGACCGCCAGCTTTTTCTGCATTTTTATATGAAAAGTTTTATCGTATTTCTGTCTGTCGTTCTTCGGCCCCGGTTTTTTCCTGCTGCCCAAAATATCACCTGCTTTTCCGCGCTTATGGTACGTCCTGGAACTGTCTTACATAGCTGCGTCCTTCGATCTCATAGGTCTGTACCTGGTTTTCCTCCGGAAGCTTCATTCCCAGACTGCCTATAGCTCTCTGCCTGATCGCATCAATATCAATGTCAGAGGTGATCTGGCTTAAGTACGCGTCATTCTCTGCCTTCAGCTCGTTCACCCGGCTTTCAAGGCCTGATACTTCTTTTCTGTATTTTGTGAGATCGTACTGAAGCCTCAGGTAGTGAATGCTGGATGCCACTATGAGGCTGCATGCGATGATCAGCAGAACAACATATCCGGCGCTTATATTCGCTGCTTTTCTGCGGTTCTTTATCGCAGAGCTGCTAAGTTCTTTCTGTCTGGCTTTCTGTTCCTTCTTAGGGAACAAAGGCTCATCAAGGTCATCCAGGCCAAGTTCCTCGTAAGACACATATTCAGGTTCGTATTCGGTCTCGTATTCGGATTCATAATCAGGTTCATAATCAGGTTCATCGTCTATCCATCTGGCGGCGCTGCCATCAACATAGGCTCCGGCTTTTTTATAAGCATTTCTTCTGTCTGAAGATTTCTTTCCGTAGTTTCCTGCCAAAAAGCATGCCCCCTTTGCTCCGGTTCAGATGCTTACCGTTTTTAGTCCGTCCTTTTTCTCTCGAAGATCCTTAATTTGGCGCTTTTGGACCTGAGATTTTCGCTGATCTCCTCCTCTGACGGAAGGATCGGGTGCCTTGTAACAACCTGTCCTTTGGATTTTCGTCCGCATACGCATACGGGGAAATCCGGCGGACAGATGCATGGATTTTCGTTGCTGCGGAAGATGTTTTTGACTATTCTGTCTTCCAGCGAATGGAAGGTGATAACGCAAATTCTGCCGCCGTCATTAAGCATGTCGATCATCCCGTCGAGCGAAGAGCTCAGCACTTCAAGCTCCTGGTTAAGCTCTATCCGGATCGCCTGAAAAGTACGCTTTGAGGGATGTCCGCCCTGTGCCCTTATCTTTGCGGGGATTGATCTTTTTATGACTTCGTTTAGTTCACCTGTTGTACGCAGGGGCTTTTCTTCTCTTGCCCTGACTATATTTGAAGCAATCTTTCTCGCGAAACGCTCTTCTCCGTAATCGCGGATGATGCGGTACAGCTGTTCTTCTTCATAGGTATTGACGATCTCCGAGGCGGTCAGGCTCTGCCTGTTGTCCATACGCATGTCCAGCGGACCGTCGGTGCGGTATGAAAAGCCTCTCTCCTCGTTATCAAGCTGCCAGGAGGATACTCCAAGGTCAAGCAGGATGCCGTCCACCCTGTAGATCCCGAGTTTTGCCAATTCTTCCGCCATATGACAATAATTGCTGCGGATGATTGTGGCCTGTTGAAATCCAGCCAGCCTTTCACTCGCAGCAATTATTGCGTCCTGGTCTTGATCTATGCCAATCAATCTCCCCATGGCAGATAGTTTCCTGCACACCATCATGGCGTGCCCCGCGCCTCCGAGCGTACCGTCAACATAGGTACCGTCCGGTTTTACCTGTAAGCCGTCAATGGTTTCATGAAGAAGTACGGATTTATGGTTGAATTCCATAAGTACTCCTTGTTCTGTCTGATGCGGGCAGGGCATTTCGGGCCCTTCTTCCCTCTTTTGCCTGCCTTTTGCATTTTCATATCGTGATGCCCATCTCATCCATGCTTTCAGCTATGGTGTCCATGTCATCATAGTTGCAAATCTGGCTCCACTTATCTTTGTCCCAGACATCTATCCGGTTCAGACTCCCTGCGAAAACCACGTCTTTTACGAGTCCTGCAAACTCACGCAGCGTCTGCGGTACAAGGATCCTTCCCTGTTTGTCAAGCTCACAGGAAGTTGCGCCTGACACAAAGAATCGTGAAAAGGTTCTGGCGTTTTTATTCGTAAGCGGCAAACTGCGGAGTTTTTCTTCAAAGGCTTCCCATTCGTCCATTGGGTATATGGAAAGACAGCCGTCCAGCCCTCTTGTCAGGATAATCTCTTCCCCTAAGAGTTCCCTGAACTTTGACGGGATTATCAGACGCCCCTTCGCGTCTATTGTATGGTTGTGCTCACCCCTGAACATGCTGCTCACCTGCCTTTTGAAGGATGCAAATCTCCCCTTTGCATTCTAAGGCGGTATCTCTTTGGACGAGTCTGCCACTTCTCACCCATCGATCACCACTATTCCCCACTTTTTACCACTTATGTGCTTATTCTACTCCATAATGACCCAAAACACAAGAGAAAAATACAAAAAATGTTTTTGCCGCGTTAAGCGGCAATATTTTTTTGTTTAAAAAAGTAAGACAGGGGACGGTTCTGTGTCTTAAGACACAGAACCGTCCCCTGTCTTATTTGGAGGCTCTTCTGCCAGATTTTCGGCTTTTTGAAACTCTTTTTGGTGGAGGATGTTCATTTTTTCTTCGAGTTCCTGGCGGTAGGCTTCTTCTCTTTCGGCGCGGATTCTTTCTTTTATTGCTGCTTTTTCGGATTCGAGTTCTTCTTCTGAGTAGTCCTGTCGGCTGTTTTCTCTGCGCTGTTCTATTCTTTCCTGCATGCCTGAATCCTGATAGAATCTTTCTTCGCCTTCTCGGCGTATCTCCTCGCGTTTTCTGGCAAGGGATGATCTAACCAGACCCTGAAGGCCGAAAAATACTATAAAGGCCAGCGACAGCACCAGGGAGAGTCCGATCTTTGTACCAGGGATCAGAAGTCTGTCTGTTCTCAGCCATTCACAGGCAAATCTTATCACTCCGTAGGCGGTCATGTAGCGGAAATACAGCTGTCCGTCATATTTCCTGTGGCGGCTTCCTGTGAGAAGCCAGAAAAACAGGATGAGGCACAAAACGCTCTCAATGAAAAATACCGGTGTCACCTGGATGAATGAAATGCCCCCTGCATCGACAAGGTTCTCACGCATCAGGCTGGTCACCTCTTCTGAACGGACATCGGCTATCGGTATCTGCATTGCCCAGAACCAGTCTGTGTATTCGCCGAAGGAGGAACGGTTAAAATAGTCCCCCCAGCGTCCTATCGCCTGGGCAACAGCAGCTCCTGTCACCAGCACATCAGCAGTTTCAAGAAAGGATCCTCTGGTGAGGAGGCAGTAAAGATGCACGAGTATGACTGCTCCGATGATCGTTCCAAAGACAGACATGCCTCCTTCACGGAGAGAGAGCATTTTTACAAGATCACCGTCGTATGAGCTGTAATTACAGAATATATAGAGTGCACGGCCTCCTGCTGTCCCTCCGATAAACGCTGCTATAACAGCACCAAGTATTCTGTTGACATTTTTTCCCTGACGGCCGGCATGTATCCATATCGTCAGGAGTCCAACGAGCAACCCCAGCGCTATCATGGCCCCGTACATCGTAAACTCCATATTCAGGATACGGAATGCGCGCGGAACACCTTCTATATAAAAATGCAGGTTGGGAAATCTGATAATCATTGTTATGTCCTTATACGATGAGGCGAGCCAGGATCACATCGCGATCCTGATCCTCTTTGTCTTATTCCTTACACATTGAATCGGAACAGGATTACGTCGCCATCCTGTACCACATAGTCTTTTCCTTCCATTCTGACGAGGCCTTTTTCTCTTGCACCTGCGTAGGAGCCGCAGTCCAGAAGATCCCTGTAGTTTACGACCTCGGCTTTTATGAAGCCGCGCTCGAAGTCGGTATGGATCTTTCCGGCTGCCTGCGGAGCTTTTGTGCCGATGCGGATAGTCCAGGCTCTTGTTTCATCCTCGCCGGAGGTCAGAAAACTCATGAGTCCGAGCAGCCTGTAGCTTGCAGTTACAAGCTTGTTCAGGCCGGGTTCAGCAAGGCCCAGGTCTTCGAGGAACATCTTTTTTTCTTCCTCATCCAGTTCGGCTATCTCCTGTTCGATCTGGGCACAGATGACGAACATCTCGCTTCCCTGCTCGTCCGCAAACTTCTTCACCTGCGCGACATAAGGATTGGACGCGCCGTCATCGGCAAGGTCATCCTCCGAGACATTTGCGGCATAGATCACCGGTTTACCGGTAAGAAGGTTGTAGGTCTGCAGGAATTCAGCCTCGTCGTCATTCGCTGGTTCGAATGTGATGGCCATTTTTCCATCTTCGAGGTGGGCTTTGATCTTCTGCAGAAGCTCCTGCTCCTTTGCAGCGTTCTTGTCCATCCTCGCCGTCTTTCCGACTTTGGCTATACGGCGTTCCAGTATCTCAAGGTCCGAGAAGATCAGCTCCAGATTTATGGTCTCGATATCTCTCAGGGGATCGATGGAGCCGTCAACGTGGATAACGTTTGAGTCTTCAAAGCAGCGCACGACGTGTACGATGGCATCCACCTCACGGATATTGGCCAGAAACTGGTTGCCGAGTCCTTCACCTTTTGAAGCTCCCTTTACAAGGCCGGCAATATCAACAAATTCGATCACAGCGGGTGTTACCTTTTTGGAATGGTAAAAATCACCCAGCAGCTTAAGCCTCTCATCCGGCACGGTAACGATACCGACATTGGGATCGATGGTGCAGAAAGGATAATTTGCGGATTCTGCCCCGGCGCTTGTCAGTGAGTTGAAAAGTGTACTCTTCCCTACATTTGGAAGTCCTACTATACCTAATTTCATTTCTGTCTGTATCTCCTTAAGTACCCAAATTTCAACCGGGCCTGTAATTCCCGGAAGTTCAAATAAAGCCCATTGCAACAAGTATTATAGCAAACAGGTCATGATTTCACAATATGATAAAAAAGAAAATCCAGGGCGGTGAACAAGAGGGAGCTGCTATTCACGGCCGTCAGGCTGGCGGCTGGCTGTGAACAGTAACCACAGGGACGGTTCTCTGTGCTGGATTCTTCAGCACAGAGAACCGTCCCTGTGTTCACCTGTCCGGTTTTTTCAGTATTCGTTTTTCGTGTTCTTTTGTTTCGATCAGGATTATTTTCCATAGCCGGCTCAGCTGTTTTTTATGGGAGCACAGCTTTTCATTACAGTTTTTGCAGGCGAGGTACTGGTTCGTGTTTTCGGAAAACCTTTCAGGATATCTCCAGACTGTTATCTCCCACCTTATAAGCAGTATTACTGACATGAACAGTAATGACCAGGTATACTTGCCCGGGATGAAAAACAGGGGTGTAAACATCATTGCGTAATCCCAGTTATAGATGCGGCAGGCGCTGCAGCATTTGTTCTTCAGGAACCAGGACTGGAACGGGCAGAAGAACAGGATACATATGATATCACATACGGAGTATGCCAGGCTGACCAGGAGCAGTATGCCCTGATCTATGATATTCATCTGGTACAGTGCACCTATCCCTGCGTTCAGCAGGATCCATATAAGGACAACCATTATCGTCGCATTGTTGTCATGAACCCTGATGTCTTTTTTCCCGCTGGGTATATAATTGCGGGCGAACTGTTTCTGGGAACCGTTGCACTCTATCTTTGAAGGTATCATTCTCATGATCATCTCAAAGATAAACACTACCCAGACTATTGCCAGGATGATCTCCGTGTTTCCTATGTCCGACTGCTGAAGAGACAGAGTTTTCCCGTTGATCCTGTCACTTATGTACAGGATCAGAGTACCGATAAACAGAAAGCCTCTGTATATCAGTCTTATGTAATGAAATACCAGTACTTTTGTCATCTGAACAACCTCAAAACACTATAATGACTATTTCCGTTCTCTCTATGACAGGCGCACATGTGGACACAGCTGAATATAGCAAAAAATCCTTCCACGTGTTCCTCATCTGCAGCGCAAATGAACAACGGGCCGATGTTTAATTCATTAAGCTCAGCGCAGTTTCCGGCATGTCGGTCACTATTACATCAGGTGACAGTGCAATTACCTTTTTAAGATCGGTCTCAGTATCGGGCGTCCAGGTCATTACGCTGATGTTCTCTGCATGCATTGACTCTATTAATTCTTCTGTAAGAGTGTTGTAATGGCAGTTGACATAGTCTACGGGAAAGTCCAGGCTTTTTACATATCCGATTACATCTGCCTCTTTCTCTGCCAGTATCTCAAATTCAGGGTAGGTTGTTCCCGGCGGTACAACGGCGGCCACACTGTGTATCAGCTCCAGCAGTGCATCGTCAGGGTCATCTCCTCTGACACCGAAATTTTTCATGATCTTGAAGAACATTTCAGGCAGATTCTTTAGATCTTCTGCCTCGTAATCCTCAAGAGGCTTGTCTTTTGGAAGGCACATCGACAGATTCAGCATACGGATGACCGTGAGGTCAGGTATGGTAATGATTCCGATTCTGATATCCGGAGCATATTCCTTCACTTCACTCAGGATATCGCTGTCAAAAGATGTCACCAGGATGTGGTCGGAAAAGCCGGACTGTATTATTGTATCTGCTGCCAGCTTTACATATGCAGACAGATCTGCAGATATACTGTCCTCTTCTGCCCTTTCCGGTTTAAGCTCAAGATTCAGGATCCCGATGTCCATCTCTTTCGCTTCTTCGATGCATTCCTCCAGTGTGAGTATCTTTTCACCCGCATACTCAGGACCGAACCAGGAGCCAAAGTCAAGAGCTTTCAGTTCGTCCAGCGTCATTTCAGATATCAGTCCCGTGCCGTTGCTTGTGTTGTCAACAGAATCGTCGTGGTGGATCACCAGATGACCGTCTTTTGTCATGCGGACATCTGTCTCGAAGCCATCGGCGCCTGATTCTATAACTTTTCTGAATGCAGAGAGCGTGTTTTCGGGGGCCGGCGACTCAGTTGTGCCGCCGTGCGCCTGGATAAGAATGTCATGCCCGGATTCACTTCCGGCCGCAGCCTGCTGTGAGAACAGCAGGGCAATCGAAAGCGAAAAAGCATAAGCCTGTTTTAACGGTATATGTTTCATGATCAAGTAAGTGTTCCTGTTCTTATAATTGTTATTCTGTAACTGTTCAAAACAGCCCGAAGCACTTGCTGCTAAGCTGCTGTGTGCCGGTAGCACACGTTTAGCAACGACCGAAGCGGAGCGTAGACCCGTACGAAAATATATCAACAGGCAAAAAAACCATCGCTGAAGTCGATTTACATGGATTTTTGCCCGTAATGGTCAGTCCCGGGTTATCATCACCGCAAGGATGCCTGACCGGAAGCTGAGCCTTGCTTCTTCTTCGATTATCTCGTTGCTCACTGTAAGGCTGGCATCGTATATGCTAAGATCCCGCCCTTGAAGCGGATACCTGAACCCTGTGAGGGTAAGCTCCGAAACAGTGCCGCCAAGGGGGAAGAACGAGATGTAACTCCCCTCATAGTCGGATTTCCGGAATGTCTCCTCATTTTCCGCAAGAAAGATAGTATTGTGAGGGTCTTCTATTACTGCTTTTACTCCCTCTTTTGCTGCCGCGGCAAGAAGTCCAAGGTTGGCCATCACATGGTCAAGCCTGGTCCCGGTACAGCCGAGCAGAAGGCAGCTTCTGACTCCACGTTGCCTGCATTCAAGAAGCGCCGCGTGAGTATCCGAGACATCCTTTTCAGGCTTCAGGCGGATAAAACCGGTTTCAGGCTTCATGGTTCTTAAGGCTTCTTTGAACAGTTCTTCCGGCATGCTGTCAAAGTCACCTATCGCAATGGCAGGCTTTAAGCCCTTCCGCATAAAAAAACAAAGCCCGCGATCCGCAGCGATCGGGATAGCGGGCTTTCCTTCATCATTATATCGGTTTCTCAGCAGCTTTTCCATCACAAACTCATCGTCGATATTCCCACCGCTTACGATGACCGCATCGAAGAGTTGCATAATTATCTCCTTTTACAGTTATCAGAGCCCCGTTCTAAGCCTTTATAAAGCACTCTCCGCATCTGCCATCAGTTTTCTCAGATGGCAGGCGTTTTCTTTCAGATCGCCTTTAAATACGGATGAGCCGGCAACCAGATAATCTGCTCCGGCTTTGATAACGGTCTCTACAGTATCATCATTTATGCCTCCGTCCACCTGTACGTGAATGTCGGCTCCTTCTTCTTTTTCAATTTCACGGACGCGCCTTATCTTCTCTGTGCAGGCGTCAATATAAGCCTGGCCGCCGAACCCCGGCTCCACAGTCATGACCAGCACCATGCTTACGTCACGGATGTACGGACGCACTTCATCTGCGGGAGTGGCCGGCTTTATTGATATGCCCGCCTCACACCCGGTTTCATGAATTGCCTGTAATGTCTCAGCAACGCTGCTGCAGGCTTCAAGATGTATGGTAATCGAATCGGCTCCGCAGGAAGCGAACTCCTTAATATACCTTATTGGCTCCCTTACCATCAGATGCACGTCGAAAAACAGGCCTGATTCTTTGCGTATCGACCTGATGACCGGCATGCCAAAGGATATGGACGGAACAAAATCGCCATCCATCACGTCAATGTGAAGGATTTTTATCCCCTCATTTTCAAGAAGGTGTATCTGTTCCCCAAGACGATTAAAATCGGCTGACAGAATTGACGGACATAATTCACTCATATCATTTCCTCCGTGAATTTCTGAAAACTCCCATCTGTATATAAAATCACATCAGAAACAGCCGGATCAGAGTGGCCGCAGAGGCTGCTGATGCAGTTTTAAAACCTGTGCCTTTCGGCTTCTTTAAGCTCCTCGTGCAGGAGCACATAGCTTTCGTAACGCGAGGAGCTTATCTTTCCGTCTTTAACTGCTTCTGTTACGCCGCAGCCGGGCTCGGACCTGTGACGGCAGCCCTGGAACCGGCAGTTTTTTTCATATTCCCGGAACTCCGGAAAACAGCGCCATAGTTCCTCTTCACCCATCTCAGGGAGAAAAAGCGAGGAGAACCCCGGGGTGTCAACAAGAAACGTCTCATGGTTTACAGGTATTATCTGTGCATGTCTCGTAGTATGCCGGCCTCTTCCAAGCTTCTTGCTTATCTCGCCCGTTTCCATCCTTATATCACTCTGCAGTGAATTGGCTATAGATGATTTGCCGGCTCCGGACGGGCCCGCAACGACAGTAGTCTTCCCTGACAATGCTGACATAACACAGTCAATACCCTCCCCGGTCAATGTACTGCTCATTATCACCGGACATCCCGTGCCTTTATATATATCCTTCAGCTCATTCTTTCTGTTTTCACTTATCAGATCGGACTTGTTGAAGCATATTACTGAAGGGAGCTTCTGATATTCCATCATTACCAGGAACCGGTCCAGGAGAACCAGGTTCGGCTCGGGATCCGCTGCCGCAAAGATAACAATGGCCTGATCAACGTTGGATACGGCCGGCCTTATGAGCTCACTGCTTCTTGGCAGGATCTCATCAAGGCTCCCCTCCATATCCTTTGTGTCAGTGACCGTCATGACTACAGAGTCACCGACCAGAGGCTTGTATTTATCCTTCCTGAATATCCCCCTGGCACGGCACGCGTAGGTACATCCGTCTTCGGCATACACGTAATAAAATCCGGCAATACCTTTGATTATTTTTCCCCGCATCTGTCAGTCGACCCTCGAGAAGGTGATGGTATACTGCCCTTTGGCCTGATAGCTGCCATCGATCATCTCGTATATCATGACTTTACCCTCTTCAACGCCGGGTATGCCGGTAAGGTCAAGCTGATAAGGGAATTCAAGGACTGTTCCCTCTGTGATAGTAGTAACGGTCTGCACTCCGCCTGACTCCTGTATAAGCTCGAGCTTTATCTCACCGCCCTGGAAGTCATCCGGGGTGTTGAGTATATTGTTGCTCTTCCAGGTGCCTTCGGCTGCTGCTTCTGCTGCCGGAACTGCTTCCTCTTCTTTGCTTATGGTGATAGTCACGGACTGGTCAGGATCGACAGCTTCGCCTGCTTCCACGCTCTGAGACATAACTTCGCCTCCCTGAACGTCACTGTTTTCAACCTCGATAATATTGATATCGGTAAACTTTCCAAGTACAGTCAGCGCATCATCCTTCATAAGGCCGACCACCTCGGGCATCTCGGCAGAAGTGCCGAAATCAAGGCCGCGGCTCACAGTGATGGCAACCGTATCACCAGGCTGTACCGAAGTCCTGGCTTCCGGAGAGGTGCTGATGATATATCCCGGTTCAACGGCCGGGTTGCCGTACTCATCTGCTTCAACATATTCTTTGGTCGTTGTAACGATTATACCCGTATCCTCAAGCTCATGCTGCAGCTGGATGGCGCTTATGTTCGTATAATCCGGAATCTCGAAGGAATTGCCTTTGCTCAGGAAATACCTGAGCGTAGTGTTTTCCTCCACCTCCGAGCCGGCTGCAGGCTCTGTATGGCTGATCATGCCCTGCGGCTGTTCAGACGTTTCCTCGCCCACGTATTTTACGCCAATGTTAAGCGTGCTCACGGCTTCACGAGCCTCGCTCTCTGTCATTCCGACAAGATCCGGAACTATGATCTGCGAAGCCGCTGTCTGTACCGGTGCTTCCGTAACTACGGCCTCCTGCCTTACGGAAGTATCATCTTCGTTAAAAAGGCCTGCCTGCCTGATGACATATATGATCACCGCGATAAGCGCGGCTGCGCCAAGGCACAGAAGGATTATCGGGACTATACGTGTTTTGCTTCTTCTCTTTTTCTTCTTTTTCTTCGGAGGCTTCCCGGTTTCCGTGTCCTCCTCAACATGCTCGTCCTCAACAGTCTCAGATTCTGTGTTTTCAGGATCGTCCACCTGTTTTTTGTTCGAGGACTGTTTGATCTTGTCAAGCTCCTTGTCAGTGATCACCCGTGTGCCGGCAGAAGTATCCACTGAATTTATCTTTACAAAATCCCCCTGCGGGTCGATAAGCGAACGCTTCAGATCCGCAATTACCTCCTCCATCCTGCTGTAACGGCGGTCCACGCTCTTCTGAGTGCATTTATAGATTATCTGCTCCAGGCTTTTCGGAAGGTCAGCCGCATATTCGCTCGGAGGAACCATTTCCTCCTGCAGGTGCTTAATGGCGATGGAAACAGTAGTATCACCGTCGTAGGGAACCCTGCCTGTCACCATCTCGTATATTGTGATGCCCAGTGAATAGATGTCGCTCTTTTCATCACTGTAGCCGCCGCGCACCTGTTCCGGTGAGCTGTAATGGACGGACCCCATTACATTGGAGCTTATAGTATTGCTTGAAGCCGCACGGGCTATGCCGAAATCAGTTACCTTCACCTTTCCGTCAGTGGAGATGATGATATTCTGCGGTTTGACATCACGGTGGACGATCTTGTGGTTGTGGGCTGCCTCGAGGCCCATTGAGACCTGTATGGCGATGCTTGTAGCCTCTTTTACAGACAGTTTGCCCTTCTTCGCTATGTACTCCTTGAGGGTTATGCCTTCAATAAGCTCCATCACTATGTAATAGACGCCCTCTTCGTCCCCTACGTCAAAAACATTGACGATGTTCGGATGAGTCAGTCCCGCAGCTGCCTGGGCTTCACTTTTGAATTTCCTTATAAATGTCCTGTCCTCGCGGAATTCCGGTTTCAGGACCTTGAAGGCGACAAACCTGTTAAGCTTGTGATCCTTGGCCTTGTAAACATCAGCCATTCCGCCTGTACCGATCTTTGACAGAATTTCATATCTTTCAGCTATGATAGTTCCTGTATTCAGCATACTTCCACCTCACTCGCATATGGTTCGACCAGGATAATCGCAATATTGTCTTTCCCGCCGTTATTGTTGGCCTCGCGGACAAGCTCCCTGCCCTTTTCCTCCAATGTGATATCGTCGCGAAGGACAATCTCCTCGATTTTTTTGTCCTCAACCATATTGCTCAGCCCGTCGGAACACATAAGCACGATGCTTCCTTCCGTAAGCTTCAGGTCAAAAAAATCTACATCTACAGTTTTCTCTGCTCCAAGTGCCCTGGTTATTATGTTCTTTTTAGGATGGGTCCTTGCTTCATCCGCGCTTATCTCGCCCATCCTTACCATCTCCTGTACAAGGCTGTGGTCACGCGTTACCTGCCGGATCTTTCTGTCTATGACATACAGTCTGCTGTCGCCTATATTTGCAACATAAAGAAATCCGCCTATGATGGTCGCCGCGACCATGGTCGTACCCATGCCCCTGTAGCTTTCATCCTCCAGGGCTTTTCCGAATATCGCTGCGTTTGCTGCCTCGACCGCATGCCGGATCACTTTTACAGGGTTGTACTCCCTGTCCCCGCTTATCTCCTCCACAAGGGTGTTTACTCCGCTTGCCGAAGCATAGTCTCCTGCATTGTGGCCGCCCATTCCGTCAGCAACCACGAACAGATTGGGCAGATGCCCCACAGGAAGATCCGAGGCGAAGACATAATCCTGATTCATTTCGCGTTTCTTTCCGACATCGGTTGCGGAATATACCTTCATAGTCGTTTCTCACTTTCTGCCGCCGTCATGCGGGACAGGCGGCTTTTTCCTCTCAGTTCCCAGATATCCTGCTGCGCCTCAGCTGCCCGCATGCTCCGTCAATATCTGTTCCCATTTCTCTTCTAATAGTAACATTTATTCCGTATTTTTCAAGTTTATTTTTGAAATCAAGCACTTTCCCGCGCGAAGTACGTCTGTAGTGCCTTTCCTTTACCGGATTTACCGGTATGAGGTTGACATGGCAGTTAAGCCCGCGTATCCTGCCCGCAAGCTCTGATGCGCACTCATCAGAGTCATTTACACCCTCAATAAGGCTGTATTCAAAGGTGATCCTCCGGCCTGTAGCCTCAAAATAATACCGGCAGGCAGACAAAAGCTCGTCTACAGAGTACCGGTTCGCCACAGGCATGATGGTTCTGCGGATCTCATCATTCGGGGCGTGAAGCGAGATAGCAAGGGTGATCTGAAGCTTTTCCTCTGCCAGCTTCATTATCTGCGGTACCAGGCCGCAGGTAGAGACCGTTATGTTCCTGGCACTGATGCCCAGCCCGTCGGGGCAGGAAATAAGGCTCAGGAATTTAAGCAGGTTGTCATAATTGTCAAGCGGTTCTCCGGTTCCCATGACCACCACATGTGACACACGTTCCCCGGTTTCCTTCTGTATCTTATAAATCTGGGACAGCATCTCGGATGGAAGAAGGCTTCTTGAGAGGCCTCCTATCGTAGAGGCGCAGAAACGGCAGCCCATGCGGCAGCCGGCCTGCGAGGAAATGCACACGGAATTGCCGTGCTCATACCTCATCAGTACGCTCTCTATCAGGTTCCCGTCGTTCAGCCTGAACAGGTATTTGCGTGTTCCGTCCTTTTCCGACTTCTGGACAGTCACAGTTTCCGGAATATTAAGCGGATATTCCGAAAGCTTTTCCCTCAGGCTCTTAGGAAGATTCGTCATCTCGTCATAATTTTCGACAAGAGACCTGTGCAGCCATGAAAAAATCTGTCCGGCGCGGAAAGGCTTTTCATGCAGCTCCTCCATCAGAGAGATGAGTTCCTCTTTATTCATTGATCTTATGTCTGGTTTCATTTTTTCCTTTTCTGAATCGGGCAATAAAGAATCCGTCGCAGTCATGGACGCCGGGAAGGAGCTGAAGATACCCTGCCTTTGTGGTCTCGCTGTGCAGCTCATCCGGCAGGTAAGGGTCAAGGCTCTCGAGGGTAAAGGAAGGGTAAGTCCGGAGGAACCACCTCATATTGTCCTCATTCTCCTCCCTTGCTATCGTACATGTGCTGTAAACAAGCACGCCTCTGGGCTTTACGTAATCCTGGGCCTTTTTGAGGATCTCCCTCTGCAGGGCGGCTATTTCTTTTTCCCGTTCCTCTGTCACCCTGTATTTTATCTCCGGCTTGTGTCCTATCACGCCATAGCCCGAGCAGGGTACATCCGCAAGTACGATATCTGCACGGCTTTCCGAATCCAGGTCGAAGACCGTTGCGTCATGCACCTTCGTCTGTACATTGATGCAGCCCGTCCTCAGCAGATTTTCCTCAATAAGCTCAACCTTGCGGCGGCTGATATCGCGTGCATCTACCGTTCCATAGCCTTCCATCATGTCGCCCATGTGTATGCTTTTGCCTCCCGGAGCAGCGCAGAGATCGATCACATAGTCTCCCTTTGCCGGAGATGCGCATTCTGCCGCAAGCATTGAGCTCACGTCCTGAACCACGATCTTTCCCTCACGGAAGGCATCGAGCATCAGCAGGTGGTTGTATTTTGATATCCTCAGTGCATATGGCAGATAAGGAGCTTTTTCCACATGCGCGCCCTGTTCCTGCAGGCTTCGTATGGTGTTGTCCATCAGTATGCCGGTTTTCCTGCACCTTACAGTCAGCGGCTTTTCCTTAAGGAAATCCGCAAGTACCTTCTCTGTGACCTCTTCTCCATAGGCATCCAGAAAGCGTCTCACCAGATATTCGGGCATGGAATAGCGGACTGACAGCGAACGGACCGGATCAGCCTCCATATCCGGAAATGTAAGGTCATTCATCTCCCGGGCAGCTGTCCTGAGGACTCCGTTTACAAACGATTTGAGACTGTAAAAGCCTCTTTTGGAGGCAAGCGTTACTGCTTCATTTACAACAGCGCTGTCCGGCACTCCGTCCATATATTTAAGCTGGTAGATCCCGCTTCTTAGTATCTCCCGGATAACAGGCTTCATCCTGGATGTGCTTACGGTGGAATATGAGTCAAGTATATAATCAATGGTGATCTGGTATTCAAGTGTTCCCTCGCATACTCTTGTTATGAATGCGCGGTCCTGTTTGGGCAGGAACTGATGTCTTGAAAGACAGTCCCGGATCGCAACATTGCTCATGGCACCGTCTTCGACTGCCAGAAGTATGTCAAGTATCAGTTCTCTTGTGTTTATCGTCCTCACCATTTGTTTTCACCTCATTCAGGCTTCTTCCGCCTTTAAGTCTTTTGGCCTGGTGCTGTCGGAGAAAAAGACATGCAGGATGTACAGGTCATCTTTCGGCAGGCCTTTAGTCACTCACGTGTCAGGACTGTGCCTTCAATGTCCCGGCAGCCGCGCAGAAAGGCGTCTGCGTCCATCCTTTTTCGTCCTTCGAGCTGAAGCTCGCTGATGCGCAGGACCCCTGATCCGCATTTAACGAAAATGCCCTCCGGACCCGTCTTTATTATCGTGCCGTTCTCTTTGCCGGGAATGTCGTCTGCCAGGGCTTCTGTCTTCCATATCTTAAGAGTTTTCCCGTTAAGGAAGGTGTAGGCACCGGGCCACGGATCCATCGCCCTCACGACCCTCTCAAGTTCAGATGCGCTTTTTGCGAAATCAAGAAGGCCCGACTGTTTTTTCAGCATTGCCGCGTATGGTGTGGGGCTCTCCTCAGGCTGCTGTATATATACTGCCGTTCCGTCAAAAACAGACGGAAGTGTTTCGATCAGCAGGCCTGCTCCTTCTGTTTTGAGCTTGTCGAACAGGCTTCCGCCTGTTTCGTCAGGGGCAATCGGTACAACGCGCTGTGAAATAATATCTCCCGTGTCAAGTCCCTCGTTCATACGCATGATAGTAATTCCTGACTCGGAATCCCCTGAAAGCACAGCCTGCTGTATGGGTGATGCACCCCTGTAGGCAGGCAGAAGGCTTCCGTGAATGTTCAGGCAGCCGAAAGGCGGGATATCAAGCATACTCTTTGGTATTATCTGTCCGAAAGCAGCCACGATGATCATGTCAGGCTTCTGGGCAGATATGAATTCCACAAATTCCGGATCCCGGACCTTTGCAGGCTGCCACACAGGTATGTCATGCGCTGCGGCTGTCTGCTTGACCGGTGTCTCTATGACAGCTTTGCCCCTGCCCTTAGGCCTGTCCGGCTGTGTTACGACTCCGGTCACCTGATAGCCCTCTTCTATCAGAGCCTCAAGCGCCGGAACCGCAAAATCCGGTGTTCCCATATATATTATACGCTTTGCGGCAAGTTCATCTGTAATCATTCTTCTTCCTCGTCATCTTCATAGCTCACTTCGTGCAGCTCTCCCTCAACAAGACGGGTGTACAGCTTTCCATCGAGGTGATCGATCTCATGGCAGAAAGCCCTCGCTTTAAGGCCTTCCGCATCCAGGATCACTTCATTCAGGTCCTTGTCAAAGGTACGGACTTTAACGGTTTCCGGGCGCGTGACCTTTCCGGCCACTCCCGGTACCGACAGACAGCCTTCATCACCTGTCTGCTCACCGGACTGTTCTATTATCTCAGGGTTTATCAGCACCACAGGATCCGTTCCGTCCTCGCTGACATCAATGACCGCGATCCGGCGCAGGACTCCGACCTGAGGGGCGGCAAGGCCTACTCCGCCGGCATCATGCATGGTTTCCAGCATGTCGTCTATAAGCTGGCTGATGCGCGGGGTAATATCTTTTACTGGTTTGCAGATCTTTTCAAGTACAGGATCTCCTTCGGTACGGATCGTTCTAAGTGCCATAGTTTTCTCCTTTTCAGTTGAAATCAAATTGAAAATAAATATCCCGGAAGCCCGGGTTAATGTTTATGTATTCTTCAAGCCTTCCGCGCAGGCGGATAAGCTGTTCCCTGCTTTGTCCTTTAAGATACATGACCTGTCTGTACATGTCCTTTATCCTGCTTACCGATTCCGGCGCAGGCCCGATCACCACCACAGCTTTACCGGAAGATAAGCTTTTTAAATATTCTGACGCGTAGTACATCCCTTTATCCAGCTTATCGGAATCACGGCACGCGCCGTGTACAAACAGCATGTGCCCTGCCGGCGGATAGGAGAGCATGCTCCGGTATGCCATTTCTTCATTATAAAACGCCTCGTAATCCTGATCCTTTGCTGCCTTCACGGCATAATGCTCCGGAACATAGGTCTGTATCACGGCGCTGCCCGGACGGACTCCCCGGCCTGCCCGGCCCACGGCCTGGGTAAGCAGCTGGCAGGTCCGCTCGGAGCTGCGGAAATCGGAGGCATTCAGGGAAAGATCGGCCGAGAGTATTCCTACCAGTGTGACCAGCGGAAAATCGTGGCCTTTGACTATCATCTGTGTTCCTATCAGGATATCAGCCTCATGCCCGGCAAACGCTTTCAGGATAGCATCGTAGCTGCCCTTGGTCCTGGTTGTATCCGAATCCATCCGGAGTATGCGTGCCTCGGGAAAAAGCTTCTGAATTACCTGCTCTGCCTGCTGGGTACCGACCTTAAAGCCTCCGATAAAGGGCGACCCGCATTCCGGGCACCCTGAAGGGGACTCCGTCCTGTATCCGCAGTAATGGCACACCAGTGTTCCTCCAAGATGCTGCGACAGGGACACATCGCAGTGCGGACATTTTATAACATGCCCACAGGAACGGCAGGAAACAAACCCCGCATAGCCCCGGCGGTTCAGAAAAAGCATAGTCTGCTCTCCGGCATCAAGCCTTTTTCGCATCTCATCCTGCAGAAATCGGCTGAGGATCAGCCGGTTTCCTGTTTTAAGCTCTGCTCTCAGGTCGATTATCCTGACGGAGGGCATCGGCCGCCCTTCGTGCCGCTGACTCAGCCTTACAAGGCGGTACTCACCGTTTAATGCTTTTGTATAGCTCTCGACGGAAGGAGTTGCCGAGCCCAGGACGACCCTGGCATTTTCCATCTCTGCTCTTTTGACGGCCGTGTCCACCGCATGATACCGGGGAGTGCTTTCGCTCTTGTAGGCAGGCTCATGCTCCTCGTCAATGATGATCAGCCCGAGGTTTGAGAACGGAGTAAACAGAGCCGACCGGGGGCCTATCATGATGGAAACATCTCCGTTTTTGGCCCTTACAAACTGGTCATAACGTTCTCCGGGCGAGAGCCTTGAATTCAGGATCGAGATCCGGCTTCCAAAACGGCTCCCGAAGCGGCGGACTGTCTGATAAGTCAGCGAGATCTCCGGTATAAGGACGATTACCTGCTTTCCCTCCTCCAGCACTTTTTCTATCAGGTGCATATACACTTCCGTCTTCCCACTGCCAGTCACTCCGTGTATGAGTACCGGGCGCGGTTTTTCCTGCTGCCACTCGGACAGGATCTCGTTTGCTGCGTGCTTCTGTTCTTCATTAAGCGGCAGAGGCTCCTGCCTTGTGATCTCCCCCGGAGAGACCGGAAGCCGGTACTCATCCGAGCTTTCTTCGGATACAATCCCCTCCTTGATAAGAAACCTGAGGACGTCTGAAGTCATTCCCAGCTCTTTTCTGGCAAAAGCACTGTCCAGCAGATGGTCCGGATCCTCAAGGAGCGCCGAGAGTACACGGGCACGCGCAGTGCTTCTGCTCTTCTCGAACCTGCGGAGAAGCGCTTGTGCCATCCCGACATCTGCCTTCAGGATTATCCGCTTTTTTTCACGGATCTTCATCTTTTCACGAACCGGAAATACTGTGCGGAGGGCCTGGATCATCGTTGACCCGTAGGTTTCGCGTATCCAGGCAGCAAGCCTGACAAGACGCGACTCCGTAGTTTCGTCAGAGCTGTCGACAGACAGAATCTCCTTTATCAGGCTTTCATCATAATCGGTGTGCGGTGAAAGTCCTGTTACATAGCCCCGGCGCTCTCTGTTCGACCTTCCGAACGGAACCGTTACCGTCATCCCAGGTTTTATGGTACCGGCCAGATTGTCCGGCACACGATACGCAAATGTGCGGTCAAGCTCCTCGGATGAAATGTCTATTACAATATCGGCGAAGATCATATATTATCTGTCCCCGGTTTTTCAGAGGCTGCGGCATCTTCTGCAAGGATCTGCGCGATCAGGTCCCTCTCATCCATAGGATACTTCACACCGCGTATTTCCTGGTAATCCTCATGACCCTTGCCCGCAAGCACCACAATGTCACCCGGCTGTCCGTGATGGATGGCGTAGGCAATGGCTTCCTTGCGGTCTGTGATCTCAATATACTTGCCGTCCGTACGGCTGATGCCGGTGCGGATGTCATCTATTATCGCCTGCGGCTCCTCGTATCTTGGGTTGTCCGAAGTGATTATCGTGAAATCCGCAAGCCTTCCGGAAACCTCGCCCATCTCAAACCTGCGGTCACGCGAACGGTTTCCACCGCATCCGAACAGGCACACAAGCCTTTGGGGGTTATATTCCCGGAGCGTTGTGAGAAGGCTCTCAAGCGCCATCGCATTGTGGGCATAGTCGATCATCAGCGTGAATTTGCCGGAAACCTTTACAAGCTCGACCCTTCCTTTTACCCTTGCTTCCCGAAGGGCGCGTATCATGTCATCCTCTGACACGTTAAAATGCCGGCAGATTGCGATAGCGGTGAGTGAATTGTAGATGCTGAACCTGCCCGGGATATCTATCTCGACGGGGAAGTCCAGAAGTCCTTTCACATGGTAGGAGATCCCGAGGTATCCTTCGCCGTTCACAAGAACGGGAGAGGCTGCCCTTAAGTCCGCCTCGTCGGAAAAACCGTATGTTTCCAGCTTACAGGTGCAGCCTTCGACTATCCTGTCGAAATGCCTGTCGTCCCTGTTGACAATGCCGACATGGCACTGCCTCAGAAGAAGGGCCTTGCAGGCAAGATAGTGGTCAAAATCCCTGTGTTCGTTAGGCCCGATATGATCAGGCTCGATGTTGGTAAATATACCATAGTCAAAAACAAAGCCCTGTGTGCGGTGAAGCATAAGGCCCTGTGATGAAACCTCCATAACCACAGCATCGCATCCTGCGTCAGCCATCCTGCGGAAGTATTCCTGTATCACATATGATTCGGGCGTTGTGTTGGCAGCGGGTATATGTTCATCCCCGATGACCGCCTCGATGGTCCCGATAAGCCCGACCCTGTATCCGGCATTCTCAAGAATGGATTTTACCATGTAGGTAGTCGTTGTCTTGCCCTTTGTTCCGGTTATGCCGATAGTCTTGAGCCGGCGGGCGGGGTGGCCGAACCAGGCGGCCGAAAGAAACGCCAGTGCATATCTTGTATCGGCAACCTTTATTACGGTTACATTATCAGGCACATCCACGTTGTCGCATACGACCAGTGCCGCGGCTCCGGCTTCGCACACCTTTGCGGCATAGGCATGGCCGTCGGAAACCGCTCCGCGGATACATACGAACAGGCTGCCCTGCTCCGCCTTGCGGGAGTCGTAGACAAGTGAGCTTATCTCACAGTCAACGCTGCCCTGAAGGCATTCATATTCAAGATTTTCCAGTAGCTCAGCTAATTTCATATAAGCTCCTTTATAATGTTTTTGAAACTGCATCAGCAGTTGCAATTACAGTATCTGGTTATTTACAGATATTTGATGAAGCACTCTCCGCAGCAGGCTGCGGGGAATATACCCTGAAAGATTCAAGGTCATTTGATTATTTACAGATATTTTATCTCAGCCTCGGGCGTTTCATTCTCCCGAAGCTCCATCACGATGTAGCTTGGGCGGCGTCCGTTCTGCCTTGGGTAAGACAGGCTTCCGGGATTGATGGCCAGCACACCGTCTCTTTTAACAATCAGCGGTTTGTGTGTATGTCCGAACAGAGCTATCTCGCATTCCCGGTAAACCGCTTCCTCCACAAGCCCTGCTATGTCCATCGATACGCCATAGCTGTGTCCGTGGGTCACAAAAATGCGGTGCCCCAGAAGGAAGAGCTCTGTCTCACGGTCAAGATCTGCAAAATAGTCATTATTGCCGGCTATGATACAGCAGTCCGTATCAGCAAGAGCTTCTATATAATATTCCCTGCCTTCCACGTCTCCGCAATGGATAAGCATGTCAAAAGGCCTTTCGGCCTCTATCGCCTGCTCTATCCCTTCATCCCTGCCATGTGTATCACTGACGATAAGTATTTTCATAGAATACCTTCCTCGATCATCACCTTGCGTACAGCGCGCAGCGCCTTACCGCGATGGCTGATGCGGTTTTTTTCCTCCGGGGATATCTCGGCAGAAGTCTTTCCATAGGACGGCAGGAAAAATATCGGATCATATCCGAAGCCGTTTTCCCCTCTCTCTTCGTATCCTATCTGCCCTTCCATGACACCGCGCACAACACGGGTTTCTTCCCCGGGCACTGCCGCTGCAACAGCGCAGACAAACCTGGCTGTCCTCTTCTCATCAGGCACGCCTTCCAGCCTTTTTATCAGTTCTCCGTTCTTTATATGGTAAGAAGTGTCCTCGCCAAGGTAGCGTGAGGAATAGATCCCCGGCTCGCCGTTTAAATAGTCTATTGAAAGTCCCGAGTCATCCGCAAGCACGATGGTTCCGGTTATCCTGGAAACAGTTTCTGCCTTGATGCGCGCATTCTCCTCAAAGGTGTTTCCATCCTCTACTATATCGGCGTGCACTCCTGCTTCCTTCATTGAGATGATCTGCAGGTCAGGTATGTCGGCCATGATCTCACGGATCTCTCTCAGCTTGTTCTCGTTTCCGGTTGCGAATATGATCGTTCTCATACCACTTCTCCATTTCTTCTGTCCTGCGGGTTATGCGTGTCCGGCACCTGCCTGCAGGTTTTGCAAGTCTGTCACCTGTCTGCGCTTCCCGGGGATCGCCCTGCAGGCTGTTATCATTCAGAGCTGCTTCTCCGGGTTTTCCCTGCAGGCCGTTATCATTCAGATCTGCTTCTCCAAAGGCTGCCTTTTCGGCGGCCTGGGCCCCAGGTATTGATAATAGTAGGTTTTTATCATGCCGTTATAGATCTTACGGTTTTTATCGGCCTTTCGTCCCAGGTATCTCTCGGCATCCTCATACGAAGTTATCAGATACATGGACCAGCGGTCAAGGCTCTGATAGCGCTCTCCTATCACCCGGTACAGCTCAGGGAGTGCTTCCTTATCCTCAAGGCGCTCGCCATAGGGCGGGTTAGTGATGATAAAGCCATAGGAGCCCGGATGGCTGAGTTCTCTTATATCCCTTCGCTGCAGATGGATATAATCCCCGACTCCTGCCATGGCGGCATTTGCCCGGGCGGCATCTACCGCTTCCGGATCAAGGTCGTAGCCCTGGATACGGGTCTTCACCGATCTTCTGACACAGTCGTCGGCCTCAGTCCTGGCATCCTGCCAGGCCCTTTCCTTTATCAGATGCTTCCATTGTTCTGCAAGGAAGGAGCGGTTTCGCCCGGGTGCCATATTAAGAGCTATCATGGCTGCCTCGATCGGGAAGGTTCCGCTTCCGCAAAAAGGATCTACCAGGATCCGGTCACCCGAAAACGGGGTAAGCATGATCAGCGCTGCCGCCAGTGTTTCTGTTATAGGAGCTTTTACCTTCATCCGGCGGTAGCCTCTTTTGTGAAGCGACTCCCCGGATGTGTCGATCCCCACCGTGGCTGTATCCTTCATAAAGGACACACGTATCGGGAACTCCGGCCCGTCCTCAGGAAACCAATCTATATGATATACGCTCTTCAGTCTTTCGACAATAGCTTTTTTCATTATAGACTGAATATCTTTTGGACTGAACAGGGCGCTTTTGACTGAATTGGCCTTCGTTATCCAGAATTTTCCGTTTTTCGGGATATAGTTTTCCCAGGCAACAGCTTTTGTCTGTTCAAACAGTTCATCAAAAGTAACTGCGCGGAATTCTCCTGCTTTAAGGAGGATCCTCTCAGTAGTACGGAGGAAAGTATTGGCCCTTGCAATTCCATCCGGCCCTGCAAGGAAAGAAACTTTTCCGTCCGATACATTGCTTATCTCATATCCCAGTCCGCCTATCTCACGTTTAAGCACTGACTCCAGTCCAAAATGACATGGGGCAATGAGCTCATAATTCTGCATGTTCTTATCCTCAATTTCATCGTTGTTGTTCGCGGCAGGAATTACCTGGCCGGGACCTTTTTATAATGGTGGTAGACATAAAATACCTTATCTTGTGGTCGAAGAGCGGATTTCACCCCATTATATCCGATATTTTGAAAAAAAATATCAATATCATGGCAAAATCCTGTTGCTTTTTTTTTCAGTATGTATTATAATCATGATTGTAGAAAGATAAACCCTTCAAATGATCTTTCTATAAACCCCTTATTTTATTATTTATACTCCCCTCGAAACACCCGGTAGCTCCCCTACCGGGTGTTTCACTTTATACGGCTGCTGCCCTTCCGGGACAGCAGCCGTAAATTTATCTTAAAACTGCCCATTCATACTGCTGCTTAAAGAGATACAGCTCCCTGCCGCCTTTACCAGCAGCGTTTCTGTCAAAGCAGCCAGACCGGAAGTTCCTCAAAGCACTGGATGATCCCCGTTTTGCTGCTTTTTGCTGTTTTAGCCGGCTTTCCTGTCTTTTCCACAAGTTCTGCAGTTTCAGCTGACATTCCTGGAATCACGGAAGCCTTAACATCCTGTGTGTCTTCTGCTGCCGTATCGGGTGCTGCTGCCTTCACTTCAGCCTTCGGAGCTGCTTCTTTGGCTGCTGTTGTTTTCTTTCTCCCTGCGGCTGCTGCTCTTTTAATGCTTTCCTTACCTACCGGCACGTTCCATTACCTCCTTTGAAAGTTCTGTGTATTCCTTTGCACTGCGGCTCGATCTTTTGAATTCAACCACCGGAGCGCTTGCATCCTGCGCCCATTCTATGCTGCTGTCCACACGTATCAGCGTTTCAAACACATGTATTCCGGACATCTCCCGCAGTGTTTCCATCGTCTGCTTAAAATAACCTTTTCGGAAGTCCGCTCTGGTCACGGCTATTCCAAGCACCTCGAGTTCCTCATTGATCTCAGATGCTTCATTTATAAAATCAAACATGTTCGCGAGGCCGAACATTCCCCAGGGGCTGGCTTCCACAGGGATCACGGCATAGTCCGACGCGCAGAGTATGTTCATGACCCAGATTCCAAGTGTAGGCGGGGCATCGATCAGAACATAGTCATAGACACCTTCCTTCCTGATCCCGGAAAGGCAGTCACGAAGCACGAGTTCCCTTTTCTGCCCTCTTTTAAGGTTCAGTTCGTTCAGGTCCCTTTCGATACTGCTCATTTTCATGGATGAGGGGATGAGGTCCAGGTTTTCATAACGCGTCGGATACGTGAACCCGGAAAGATCCTGCCGGCCTGTCACTGCCTGATAGAGGTTCAGGCTGCTGTCAGCCATCTCGATCACCCTCTCCTCCTCGAAGAAGGAAAGGGTGAGATTAAGCTGCATGTCCCCGTCGATCAGCAGAACCTTTTTGCCCGCCTTTGCGATAGCGGCACCTAAGTTCCCGGCTGTGGTGGATTTACCACTGCCTCCTTTATTGTTTGTAAAACATATTACCGCAGGTTTTTTCATAGTTTCTTCCCTTATTGTATTTTCTTCAGCGGAATGCAGCTGATCAGAACAGCGGCTTCATCGCCGGGTAAAGGGTGCGGAATTTCTGATACCTTTCTTCGTATTTTGCTGTAAGCTCCGGATCAGGTTCCACTGTCTCGACAACTTTTATAAACTTATTGCAGATAGTCTCAACATCCGGATAAGCGCCGCAGCCTACTGCCGCAAGCATGGCGCCGCCCATGGCCGGACCCTGCTCGTTCTCAGGCACGTCTACCTTCAGGTTCATTATGTTGGCGATCATCTTCTTCCAGAGCGGACTCTTTGCGCCGCCGCCGCAGATCTTTGTCCTTTCGATCTTAACTCCGAGGCTCCTTGCAACCTCAAGTGAGTCACGGAGCCCGAAAGCCACACCCTCAAGAACAGCCTGTGTCATATCAGCTCTTGTGCTGTCCATGGACATTCCAAAGAAAACGCCTCTTGCATCAGGATTGTTGTGCGGTGAACGTTCGCCCATAAGATAAGGCAGGAAGTACACATGATTCTCACCGAGCTTTGTAATATTCTCCTGTTCCTTCGCAAAATCTGTGGCGTTCAGAATATCCTCTACCCACCATTTGTTGCAGGAAGCCGCGCTCAGCATGCAGCCCATCAGGTGATAGTAACCGTCTGCATGGTCGAAGGAATGAAGGGCGTTGTATTCGTCAACTCCGAATTCACGGCTGGAAATAAAGATCGTTCCTGAGGTTCCAAGTGAAATGTTGCATCTGCCGTCGCCAACAGTGCCGGTTCCTACAGCTGCTGCGGCATTGTCGCCGGCGCCGGCTACTACCTTGACATCCGGTGATACACCGAGTTCAGAGGCGATCCCGGGTTTCAGTGTTCCGACTACTTCCCAGCTCTCATAAAGCTTCGGCAGCTGTTCTTCTTTGATGCCGCATATCTCGATCATCTTCTTAGACCAGCAGCGGTTCTTCACATCGAGGAGCAGCATGCCGGATGCGTCTGAAAGATCGGTGCAGAAGGAACCGGTAAGCATGTAGGCAACATAGTCCTTCGGGAGCATTATCTTGTTGATCTTTGCGAAAAGCTCCGGCTCGTTCTTCTTCATCCAGAGTATCTTCGGGGCCGTGAAGCCGGCGAAGGCTATATTGGCAGTATACTCAGAGAGTTTTTCTTTTCCTATAACATTATTGAGGTAATCTGTCTCTTCTCCGGTACGTCCGTCGTTCCAGAGGATAGCCGGGCGGATAACATTGTCATCCGCGTCCAGTGTCACCAGGCCGTGCATCTGTCCGCCGCAGCCGATGCCTGCAACCTTTGATGCATCAAAGCCTTTGATGAGCTTTTTGATTCCTTCGATGCTGTTTGACAGCCAGTCCTCCGGCTTCTGCTGTGACCAGCCCGGGTGCGGAAATTCTATAGGATACTCACGTGAAACGATATTAAGAATAGTCCCGTCCTCATCCATCAGAAGCAGTTTTACAGCGGATGTACCGAGATCTACGCCAATATAATACATGTTTTTCCTCCTTTTCCTGAAATGGCTGCCATCCTTCGGATGACAGCCATCGCGTTTTTATTCCTTATTCATCTGTTACGATGCCGGTCAGTAAAGAACAGACTGCTATTCCTTATCTCCAGGGATTCTCGGTAGGATAGCGTACTCCTGCCGGCTGGTTGTATCCGATCTCCTTCGTATCAACACCGATGTATTTGAAAACTTCAAACAGAGCTTTTCCGAAATGTCCGAAAGCAACAGCGCCGTGATGCGGGAAGCCACCCTCGATCAGTACATGGCGGTAGAACCTGCCCATCTCAGGAATAGCGAAAACTCCGATGCTTCCGAAGGAACGGGTAGCGACCGGGAGTACCTCGCCGTGAGCGATATAGGCACGAAGGATGTTGTCCGATGTGCTCTGCAGACGGAAGAAGGTGATTTCGCCGGGAGCGATGTCGCCTTCAAGAGTTCCGTTGGTAACCTCGATCGGAAGGCTTCTTGCCATGATCTTCTGGTATTTCATCTCGCAGGAGACAAGCTTGCTGGAGCAGGTGTTGCCGCAGTGGAAGCCCATGAATGTGTCATCCAGCTTGTAGTCATATTTGCCTTTGATCTCGGAGTTGTACATATCCTTCGGGACTGTGTTGTTGATGTCAAGCAGTGTTACGATATCATCGCTTACTACTGTGCCGATGAACTCGCTGAGCGCGCCGTAGATATCAACCTCACAGGATACCGGGATGCCGCGTCCTGTCAGACGGCTGTTGACATAGCAGGGAACGAATCCGAACTGTGTCTGGAATGCCGGCCAGCATTTGCCTGCGATAGCCACATATTTGCGATAGCCCCTGTGAGCCTCGACCCAGTCAAGAAGGGTAAGCTCATACTGCGCAAGCTTCTCAAGAACCTCGGGTTTCTTGTTACCTTTGCCAAGCTCGTTCTCCATATCCTTAACGACATCCGGGATCCTCTTGTCGCCTGCATGTTTGTTGAAGGCTTCAAAAAGGTCAAGCTCGGAGTTCTCCTCGATCTCCACACCGATGTTGTAGAGCTGCTTGATGGGAGCGTTACATGCAAGGAAGTTGAGCGGACGCGGTCCGAAGCTTATGATCTTAAGGTTGTTGAGGCCTTCGATTGCCTTTGCGATCGGGATGAAGTCATGGATAAGGTCAGCGCAGTCCTCTGCATCACCTACCGGGTTCTCCGGAATATAGGCGTTGATGTTGCGGAGCTTCAGGTTGTAGCTTGCGTTCAGCATACCGCAGTATGCG
This sequence comes from Blautia sp., assembly GCA_017459635.1. Lineage (GTDB taxonomy): Bacteria > Bacillota > Clostridia > Lachnospirales > Lachnospiraceae > Blautia_A. Next base: position 50,926 of record JAFUCO010000065.1, read on the forward strand.
TCGCCTCTTCCGTCCAGCAGGCTGTCGCCTGACTCTTCTGCTGCAGCGCAGAACATCTTCGGTCCGTCGAAGTGTTTTGCAAGAAGTGTTTCAGAGATTTCCGGTCCGAAGTTTCCAAGATATACGCAGAGTGCGTTGCAGCCTGCTTTCTTGATATCCTCGAGAGCCTGTACCATATGGATCTCGCTCTCGACGATACAGATCGGACATTCGTAAATATCAGCAGCGTCATATTTTGCTGCGTATGCTTCTACAAGAGCTTTTCTTCTGTTTACGGAAAGAGATTCCGGAAAGCAGTCACGGCTTACAGCCACGATACCGATTTTAACCTTGGGCATGTTATTCATGTTCATTCTCCTTCTTAATTATTGTACAGCAACTAAAGTATCAGACAGATCACTGTGGAGAGGTCTATAAAATGCGGGGTGTAGACAGACCTTCTTCCTGTGATTCCGCATATCAGTATGATTATATCATTTTTCAGAAAAAATGTACATGACTTCCTATGCAAAATTATAGCATATTTTTGTCAGGCAGGTTATTCACAGCCCATCCGCAGGCGGCCGTGCCTGGATATTCGAAAGAAAACCATTTCTCTTAATAATAGTGCCTCGATATTCGAAAGAAAACTGTTTCGCTTAATAATAGTGCCTCGATATTCGAAAGAAAACTGCTTCGCTAAATATTATTAAAAGCAAAACGTCCGGCAATGGTGTTGCGGAGACCGGAATACTCAAACCATCCACTGTTTCTCAATGTTTTCTTTTTAATGTTGTGTCTTGCGAAATTATACTTTATATAATAAAATGCTGTCTGACTATAATACAGATCTCTATAGGAGGAAAAAATGATGAAAGTCAAAAAAATCACATCCGTATTAATGGCGTGTATGCTTGCCTTATCACCATGCACTGCAGCATTCGCAGAGGAAAATGAGGCTGCCGAAGCAGCTGAAAGTGCCGGCGTTGAAGAAAAGATCGAAGTAGTTGGATTAACGCTCACAAAACCGGAATACTTCGTTTCAGGATTAAAAGGTATCCTGAAGACTTATCCTATGGGGCAAAAGACAGAAGATATATATGCCTGTGATTTTTACTATATTGCAATGGACAAAGATGAGTTCAATGCAAAGCAGGAAGCCAGTGAGCTGTCCGAGGAGGATCAGGAGGCTGTTCGAAATGCCATCTTCCCGTTTATTGAAGTGCTGGCTATTGACAATAAAGCAGATCTTGCTGAACTGATCGAGAACGATTTCAGTGAAGACGCCACTGAAGATATGTTTAACGAGATCGGAAAAACAGATAATTATACATTCTATTATCTCGAAGCTGCCACTAAAGACGAGTTCGTTTCCAGAATAGAGCCTGAGTTTGCGGAAGAATTCAATAAAGTATATGATGACCTGATCGATGCCCTTAAAAACGCTTCGTTCTTTGATCCGATGGCTTTTGGATCCGGAATGGTCGGAACGACCGTCAGCTTTGAGACAACTGACGCAGATGGAAATACCGTAAAGAGCGAGGATATTTTTGCTGAGAACGAAGTGACCATGCTCAATCTCTGGGAGACCACATGCTGCGCATGTGTAGGCGAGATGCCGCTCCTTGTGGAGATGAACCACAGCTATGCCGGCAAAGGTGTTGCTGTTGTCGGTATCTGTGCAGACGCAGATTCAAATAATGAAGATTTCCAGCAGATCCTCGAAGAAAACGGCATGGACTATCTGAACCTTCTTCCTTTCGAGGGCATGAGTGATATGTTCCCGGTAAATGGCTGGCCGACTTCCTACTTTATAGGCAAAGATGGAACTGTCCTTACTGTACCGGTTGAAGGTGCTCCGTCCGATGCGTCATATTATACAAATATTATTGACAAGCTGCTGGCCGGTGACGCTGTAACAGCAGCAGATATTGAGCCCGAATCCAATTCTCATCCTAACGATGCTGGAGTTTACCGTGTGCATGTTACCAACGGCGACGGAGACCCTGTTGAAGGAGTTTATGTTCAGTTCTGCTCCGACACATCCTGCATGATGGGTCAGACAGATGCTGACGGATATGCATCTTTTGAAACTGAGGAAGGAGTCTATACTGTTCACATTCTGAAGGCACCGGAAGGATACGAGGGAACATCTGAAGAATTCAAGACAGAAGATACCTTCAGCGATATTTGCGTGGTACTGCAGAAGGCAGCATAAAGCAGGCCAAAACAAAGTGGGGCGGTTCTGAACCGCCCCGCTGTCATTTTACGACAGGGGACGGTCCATTGCCGTGAAATATGGCAGTTTCGGCAGCTGCTGCTGCCTGAAGGAAGTCTTCTGAGGGGGAAGCCTGATCCTGCGTGGCGCTTATCAGGATTGTTCCGGCTTCGGGTTCTATTGCGGTAAGTATGCCCGTATCTGAAATCATGTTGTTTTCTTTATCACTTTTCTGTCCTTCCGGAAGATTGGTGTCTGAATTGATCCCTGTGTCAGATTCGCTGTCCGGGCTGACTGTGAGTTCAAGTGAATTACTAAGGATCTCTCCGGATGACGTATTAAATTCATAAAGCACTGCACAGCTTTGGCCGGGTTCAAGCTGCTTTTCATATACTCCATCAGAACCGGTGCCAAGATTAAGGCATGTGATCGTTTCCGTAGTATTCTGCTGTTCCGTGTTTTCAAGAGAAAATGTAATCCCGGTTTGTCCCGCCCTTATAAGGATGAGCATCAGTGTTGATTCCGGATTCCAGGGGCACGGAGCTGTTTCAGCTCTGTATGCCGCTATCTTTCCTTCTGGAGTTTCTTCTATGCTGTAAGAAAAACTGTTGATCAGAGTATCCAGGTTTGCAGGATTATTCTCTGAGGTGTATTCCGATATGTCAGAATGCTCTTCCACCGAACGTTCTGTTTCAGCAGCAGACTCCTCTTCTGCAGCATAATCATCTTCTACTGTATAATCCTCTGCAGCATAGTCTTCTTCAGCAGTAAACTCTTCTTCTGGAGCATATTCTGATTCGTTCATTTCCGGGAGCATTCCGGCTGTTTCTTCATTTATTGCTTCTTCGGCAGTGTCCAATACATCAGCACTTTTTTCGTATGACAATACTGTTTCATCTTCTTCTGCCTCTGCATATATCGATGCACTTACAGCTGATGTTTCACCTGCTGCCAGCGGTGCATTGGCAAATTCTTCATCTGCGACTGACTGTGCACTCTCTGCTGCCATAAACAAACTGTTTTCGGCGGCTTCATTCTGAAGCATCTCCCCGGTAATCACGTTTTCTGATTCATTGGATGTTTCTGGTTTATCTGAGCTTAATGCTTCTTCCATGACTGATGCTTCTTCTATGCTTGACGCTTCTTCTATGCTTGATGTTTCTTCTATGTTCGATGCTTCTTCTGTTCTTGATGCTTCTTCAGTTCTTGATACTTCATCCGGGCTTGATACTCCTTCAGGTCTTGCCGATTCTTCCGGCAGCATGGAGTCATCATATGAGGATTCTGAGCTTTCATCTTCCGTCTCCTGTATAAAGACTGTATTCTGAACCTCAGATGCCTTTTCTCTCATGTTCATCGTAGTCTGTACGGTCAGTATTACTATAATACCGGCAGCGGCGGAGACCAATCCGGTAAGAAAGCGACGGAATATTATTTTTGTCGATGAGGGGCTGCCGGCTTCTTTATTCTTTTCTGTCTCTTGTGATGCCGTTTGTTCCGTGCCGGCATAATTATGGAAGGCTGCGATCTTTTCGTTTTCCGTTACTGCAAAGTCCTGCGGAATCGTCTTCTTTTCAGGCAGAGCTTTTTCTATGCGGTCCCAGAGATCCGGAGTTTCTTTATTCATGTATTTTCTGTATTCCTCTTCAAAGTGCTTCATATCCGCACCTCCTCAGCTTGCCGACAGCCTGGCGGTATCTCCAGGTCACAGTTCCCATCGGGACCTTCAGGATGTCTGCTATATTCTGAAACGTCAGTTCCCCGGCTACCTTAAGGTGGACTATTTCCCTTTCGGCAGGGCTTAATCCGGCCAGAGCCTGTTCGATTGAAATATCATCAAGTACTTTTTCATATCCCGGGTCATCCCCTGAGTGTTTTTCAAGCTCCTGTTCTATGTTTTCCGCCTCGAGGGCTATCTCCCTCTGATTGCGGCGCAGGAAATCAAGGGCCAGGTTTCGGGCAATGACGGTAAGCCATCGCCTGTATCCTCCTCCGGGAGTATACTTGTCGGCAATATCCCACAGTTTTAGAAAGAACTCGACGCTCAGATCCTCCGCATCGGAATAATTACCTGTGATGCTGTACATCAGGTGGAAAATGTATTCCTGGCAGGATTCATATATTTCTTTCAGTGCCTCTTTGTCACCGCCCCGTATGCGGTTCATGCACTCATCGAATCTGCTGTTATCCATATTGATCTCCGATTATGTAGAAACAACGGCAGGCTGCCGTCAGAGACGGTGCCTGCCGTGCCGGTCACATTACAAATCTTCAGGCCGCTTATCAGTAATCCTGTCCTGAAAGTCTGCGTACCAGATAACGGAATTCCTGACGGTATTCATCGCCCGGTTCAATGTCTTTCAGCACTTCAGTAAGATGCTCAAGAGAAGAAATTCCCTTCTCGTCGCTGTTTTTCAGGATCATGGCAAATTCTGCCGCTGCTGCTGCGAACCTGAAATCATCGTCAGGGGCATCAGTATATTCCTCTTCAGTGACCGGATAGTCATTTTCAAGAGCAGTATCGGTGCCCGGTTCCTTATAGCGGATATAAACTGTCGCAAATTCCGAGCTGTAATCTGCTGTTCCGGATTCTTCAGCCGCGGGCTGCTTTCCGCCTCCCTGATATTTCAAGGTGACCGCCTGGCTGCTTCCTGCCGGGATCAGTTCGTAAAGCGCTACAACGCTGTGTCCTGCGCCTATCTCGCCGGCATCTTTTGTATCATCCCGGAAATCTGTTGCGGACATAAGGCGGTTTTCATAACCTATCAGACGATATGCATTGACTTTTTCCGGATTGAACTCCACCTGAAGCTTGACATCATCTGCTACTGTAAGCAGAGTTGAGCCCATCTCCTCTACAAGCACCTTTTTCGCCTCCAGGAGAGAATCGATATAGGCATAATTCCCGTTTCCGCAGTCTGCAAGGCGCTCCATATTGTCGTCACGGTAATTATACATTCCAAATCCGAGTACGGAAAGATAGATTCCACTGTCCTTCTTCTCGGTGATCAGTCTTTCCAGTTCCTCCGGTTCTGACACGCCTATATTCAGATCGCCGTCGGTCGCCAGGATAACCCTGTTGTTTCCTTCCGGTATGAAGTTTCTCCCGCCAATTTCATATGCGCGCTGTATACCGCCCTCACCATAAGTCCCGCCTCCGGCTTCAAGGCCCTGAATCGCATCCCTTATGGCATCCTTGTCATCACATTTCGCACCGTCAAGCACGGTATTCACACCGTCCGCATATGTCACGATGGAGACGGTATCATTTTCATCCAGCTGATCCAGCAGCTGCAGGAAGGACTTCTTTAAAAGCGGCAGCTTGTTGTCATCGCTCATCGAGCCTGACACATCGATCAGGAATACCAGATTCTGCTCCGGAATTTCCGAAAGATCGATGTCCTGGGTCTTCATGCCAATGAACATCAGCTGATGCTCAGAATTCCAGGGGCACGGGCCTACTTTTGTCGTGACGCCAAACTTATCGCCGTTTTCAGGATCTTTAAGATCATATGAAAAATAATTTACAAACTCTTCCGGCCTTACGGCATCGGCATAAATGTCATAGGCTGACCATCCGTTTTCTATCATTCTGCGGACATTTGTATACGATGCAGTATCCACATCTGCAGAGAAGGTTGAAAGCGGTTCTGAAGCAGTAAGCTTAAAGGTGTTTTCCTCTGTAGTCTCATACTTTTCATTTGGATATACATCGTATGGATAATAGCTGTCGTAGAAATCGTAGCCACCAGCGTACGCCGGAGAGGACATACCCGCTTTTGGCGCCGCAGCGCTGGCATATGATGCCTCCTCTGCCATCTCGTACTCATATAAGCCGCCGTCATCTATATCAGCATATTCTTCGATTTCCTCGTAAAAGTCATCTCCTCCGGTATAGCCCGTTTCAGGTGCTTCAATGCGCTCTTCATAGAGGCCGTTCGCCGGATTCTGCTGCACTGCAGTCATGATCCCGGCTCCTGTCAGTACAAAACATAGAATTGCCGATATGATCTTGAAAATAAACTCCATCATCTCTTCCACCTGTCCTTTCTTTAAAAAAGATACTTCTGATCGTACGGTCCTGAAAACCGGGTGTGTTTTCCTCATCAGTGTGTTCTGTATATGATACGGCCAGTGAAAACATTTTTTATGGGGATTTTTAAAAAAATTTATATAAAGATGCTTAAGTATTTTATCCTTTTAAAAAAAGACAATGAACGGTTCATTTCCTGTATCATGATATGCTTAATGTCTGAGCGTATTTGAACCGGATAATATCATTAGGTGCAGTTTTGGTGTATGCGTCTTCCTGATGCATTGTTTCTACTATCATATTTTTAGAAGCCTTACCAAATTGCCGGATTACTGCGTCAAGTATTTCTTTGTCCTCTGTTGTTAAGTGATGATAATCTTTGTTCTCTGTGGGAAGGAATTTATATCCTGTCCCATCACCCATTTCGATCTCCTCACAATGGATAGTGCTTAAATCAACAATCGATTCGTATGCCACAGGAACGGCACCCATAGGTAAAGCACGGTAAACAAGGCCTGAAATGGAATGTCCTCGGCGTTTATACGATAATGCATCTGCATACCACAGCAATTTCATCAGCTTAACACGAAACAAACCTGTCACCATCGAAGAATTGGCATAGTAGTGAATCATATCTACAACTGCATCTAAAGACAGCACTTTGCCTCCGTTCATCTCAGAATTGCGAATGAAACGGGCATATTTTGACATAATTGCGCTTTTCAGATAAATGTCGTGGTCCTGCTCGAAAAGTGTGGTTCCAGCCTCCATGTATTTATTATAGGCTGCAGCCGAAAGAGATTTTTTTCCGGCACGAAGTAATTGCAAAAACCATTCAGGATCAGAATCCAGCTTGCGGAGGATTGTATCATGAGCGATATCCTGCACTTGATGGCTCTCGTAACGTGTAATTGTTTTTGCCCCCCAGCCAAGCAAGAGGCATAGATCACTCTGACTAATACCGTATCTGGCACGAATGTCCGTTATTTGACCGGAGGTAAGCAGCCCCATCTTCTTACGATATGCATTTTTCATAGAAATATCATTAGAAGAAATCTGTTGTTCATTTGCATATGCTTCATTTGCCCGGTCACAAAAGCAATATTCAGCACTATAATCCACAGGTACACTTTTGAAAACGGTGTGCTCTACTGTGCTGATAGTCTGTACCTTATGCTCTTCCATACAACAAGGGCAAAGAATGTTGGCTTCTCTTAAGACCTTCAAAGTACATCACCTCCTGACAGTTTTCTATAAGGAAACATATCCGGCGTAAAAGGAATTTCAGCATAGTGAAAGGACATCACAAAAGTTGTATGGTTTCCATATGCTGATAGCAGTTCCACACGAATCTTGATATAGACATCTCCCTTGCCATCGTATACTTTTCCAAACTCACGCATTTCGCTTCTATTTGGAAATCGCAAATCTTTGACAGTCCGCATATATTCTTCCACAGACAATGTCTTCAGCTCCTGTTTCAATGCATCTACCGGATTCTCATCCGGAAATAAGTCTGCAACTGTAAATTGATTTGTATATCTTGGATTACGATGACAATCTACCTGTCGCTCAATCTGAAAATCTACCTTTGCATTGTGCTCTAATGCATATCGAAGATCCCGCAAATAAGATCTTACTTCGAATTCACTCTCGGTCCTCGTTTTTTTATCATTCAAATTAAAAACCCTCCGGCATATAATGGTATCACCTGATACCATTATATGCCAGGATCAAACAGTTGTCAAGTATATTCAGGTGTCAATTGATACCTTTTTGCAATCAACTCATGTTTTCACTTTATTCGCCTCAGCAGATTAAATCTGCTCCATTGCGGATTGTTCTGTTCTTTCCAAATGTATAGCTGATCCAGAACTGCCACGAGAGATCTCCCACAGACACTTGAAGTCTTTTCTTCCTTCGACGGTATCTATGAATACTCTCTTCTCACTATCAGACCGTCGGCTTCCAGTTTTTTCAAAGTGAAACTAAGGGTCTTATCGGAAATTTATATATATCTTAAGTTCATTGAAACAGCCCGTTTAAACTTCATCAGGTAGTAGAGTACTTGTGATAAACAAATTACCTCTCTGCCTTGAATTGAATCCAGCGAATATCAAGAGTACAAATAAGGCTGAGGAGCAATCGGTAAGTTCGTCAAGGATACTGCTGCAGATAAGAGTATCATGGTTGATAAAAAGCTTAATATACCATGAATTGGCACATTCGCTTTTGATCCTTATACACATGGCTGCAATAAAGCCACTGAACGTGTCGAAAAGTTTTTAAATGACGGACTGACGCCAAAAAAAGATGCAATGTTTCATTGTAATCGGAAAACTTCGGTAGTGTTAACGCCTGTATTACATGAACATATAACGGCAGCCTGTATTTCTACAGCCTGCCGTCATTCCTTATATATCAAATACCCATTTTGATTTTATCATTCTAATTACAAAAAAGGTACGACCACCTATTCCGTTACAACTTTAAAAGTAATATCATCAATAAAGGTTGTAAACGGAGGTATCGGTATTGGACTTTCTTTATAACTGGATACTTCCATACCAAACTGGTATGCCTGTTTAGCAAAACCGTTTTTGGGCACTATTCTTATACGTACACGAGAATCCTTGTCATATGAATACTCATCTGCTAAGTCGCTCGAAAACGTTGCCGTAAAGGAAGTATAATCCTTAGGATTTTTTCTTTTAACTTCTTTTACTTTCCAGTCATCGAAAACTGTATCTTCTCCAACTATGCTTACTGTAATCTTAGCATCATCAGAAACCAGATAAGCAGGAATGGTAAGTTCGTGGCCATCAAACAATGTATTAAATGAAGTGTATTTAAGCTCATTACCCACAGTGTAGTCATCCTCTTCTGTACTGATCCAATACATAGAATCAACCACATCAATCAAAAATATCGGCTCTTCATTCTCATGTATAATACCATTGATCCTCTTTCTTTCAGATTTTGGCAGTTCAAGTTCTTTTATTAATCCAAACAGGAAATCACAATTTAGAATAAACGGTTCATAAACCGGTGGAAGAATCGTTTTTCGCTCTTCTTTCAGCATCTTGTTTATATTATTTATTTCTTTTTGTTTGCTTTTTGTCGTACCTTTTGGTATTTCCAAGGACTGTACTGGACCTAGAAATTCTTCATTTTTCTTTTTCTGTATATCAACCAAATAATTAATATTATTCTTTATTATATCATATGCCCTCCGAAGGTAATCTTTGTCAGAGGTCTTACTATACAGATCCACACACATTTGAGCAGCAAAATAGCGCAATGCCCAATGACTATCTTTTGTATTTTCTATTATTTTTTCAATCCAGTTTTCTGTCTCAGAAACAAACTCAGAGACTTCATATTCTTGCTCTGCCGAAGCTATAGCTAATGGTAAAATCTTAGCATACTGATAATCTTTCCTGAAAATAGTATTGCCCAAAGCTTCGTACTCTTTAATAGATTCGATACATTTCTTATAATCTGAATTACTAAAATAAGCAGAAGCTAAAGTCAGCCAATAATCTCCATATCCTTTGTAAATACTTTTATTCGTCTCAAGAAACTGAATTTTCTGGTCTATATTTGTGTTATTCTTTCGGCGTACATATTCTTCTATATTCTCTTCACTAAGTGCCATTGTTCCTGGAAGATCGTATTTCCTAACAACATCAATCATATAGTCAAAAGCTATTTTTCTGCTATTATGTAGTTCTTCTTCCTCTTTTTCTTCCAAATCCCATCTTTCCTGAAGGTATTCTAAATCCAGTTCAGACATAGCAGCAGTATAATTAACAGCAGCGTCAACAGCCATATACGCAACAGAAACCGCAATATCTATCGGATTAATAGATCTTGTTACACTTAGCAGCCCTAGTACAGCATTTCATAAGTGGTAGTGCATATAATTATTAGCATAATGTTACCTACTTATGACTACAATTTGCAATAATATTACTACAATTAATATTTTTCTTATAGAACTTTGATGATTCTATCCCTATCGTAGTGTATAATTATAATATACAATTACTGCTGATGGAGGGATAGAATATGTCATGCATTGTGTACATTACGAACAAAAAGACAAATACAAAATATGCATATCGTTCGGAATCTTATAGAGATCCGGAAACTAAACAACCTAAAAGCCGACGAACC
>JAFUCO010000066.1 GCA_017459635.1 Blautia sp.
CGGTTTCCGTCCCCTTCCGGGGTTCTATTATTCATAACAAATCTGGAATCGGACAAAAAATCGCACGTGGAAGTAAGTTTCCGTCCCCTTCCGGGGTTCTATTATTCATAACGATATGGTGATGTGCGAAGACTGCGCGTTTGAGAAATGTTTCCGTCCCCTTCCGGGGTTCTATTATTCATAACTGTTCGATAACGATGACTGGAGCGAGAGCGAACTTATAGGTTTCCGTCCCCTTCCGGGGTTCTATTATTCATAACGATGATCTGTTTTGTGACATGAAATTGTCTGAATTGTTTCCGTCCCCTTCCGGGGTTCTATTATTCATAACACAAAACCGTCTGAGCGGTGTGCGTATGCACAAAGGCGTTTCCGTCCCCTTCCGGGGTTCTATTATTCATAACGGCATATTTTCGACTTTGAGTGCAAGGACGTTGCGTTTCCGTCCCCTTCCGGGGTTCTATTATTCATAACCCTGTCCCTGAGAGCCCGCATTTTTTCTGGCCTCTCAGGCAGGTTTTCGGGGGAAAAGTGCTTTGGGATGTTTTTCTCATGAACCAGCACCTCAAAAGCACTCAAACCCCTTATAAAATGGGCATCGGGGGAAAATCTAACTTTCCTGCCCCGTGAAGCTCATCTGGCACATGCCCATCTGGCATTGCTTTCCTTTATATTCAGTGCATTTTAACATATGTGGAGAAATACCTATGCTTTTATCACGGTCATGTCTGTGTTCACTTCTTGCTTTTTGTGACAACGTTTTATCAAAAACCTCCATTGCCGTCATGACACCGGGGGCATAACCCAGCAAGGGATAAATAACCGTTTTAGTTGCAAAACCTGTTCCTCCGCCAATCCAGACAGTTCCCGGTTTTGTTCGATCGGTATCCTTGAAATGGCTGCTAAACAAGTCATAATACAGATCGCCAAATATATTAATTGCTTTTTGGATATCCTCCATTGTGTATTTGCAAATCATCGAATCTATTGTAACCTTGAAACGTATAATACAACCCGGTTTCAATGATTCTCTCAGAATATTGATCTTGTTCACCTCTCCATTGGCTTTTTGATCCAGCTTCTGGCAAAGGACGAGGTCAGACGTTTTAAGAGGTTCACTGTCTCCCACAATCAGTCCTGAAAGGCAATCGTTGACCGCATCTGTAGGACGTACAGGTTTTCCTTTCTCATCCTGACGGTTAAGGGTATAGAAAGTCTCCTGTTCAATGGATTTATGCTCACCGCTAAGGTAATATTTTCTATTTTTCCTATCATTACGGGCAATTCTTGGCAGATCCTGACGCATATTTCTGCACAGATCAGGATTACGGCTTAATTCATATGCCATCAAAATAGTGCGAAGCATTCCCTTTATCGCAGTTCCGGGAACATATGGGCATCCGTAAGCATCCTTCTGAAATACGGCTATTTCAGCTTTTCTTCCTCTGTCTGCCAGACACCCACCGCCTTCCATTGAATAGCTCACCCAGCTGTTATAATCGGCAGATCCTATCCTGTTGTCCCGAAGCCAGCGGTCCAGTTCAAATGAACGAGGCTGCAGATAGTAATCCGTAAACTGCCGCTGCAATCCCTTACGCGCCAGGCCGGCAAACATCTTTTGAATATTCATCACATAAACCTTCCCGGTATTCCTCTGGAAGATGTATTCTTTCTTATTAAGCTTGACCCCGTTTCCGATATGCACGGGTGTTATAACCTTAAGCTCTGCCTGATAAGCTTTCAGGTAATCTTTCAAAAAAATCACCCCCTATAAAGCCCAAAACAAAGGCTTTCCATAACGATAAACCGGATGGCTGCCGCCATCTGATACGTCAAAAATATCTCCTTCAAACCGATTTCTGAAACAGGATCCCGCCGTAAACATATAAAGATCCTTTTTCTTTCGCTGCTCAGGTGCATAGTTTTCAGACGCAACAAATCCGCTTCTCTTGCACATCTGGTACTTTGCTCCATTCATCGCTTCTTCGATCTCACTATCTCGCGGCAGACAAATATTCAGAGCCATCACCCAATCGCTGTCTTTTTCAAAATGAATACTGTCTATTTCTTTTTCCCGTATAATCTCAAATCTTCCCAGACCTGAAGCTCTCTTTCCTCCAATACCGGCAAAGGAAAGCATATCAAGGAGTTCAAAAAGATTTGACTCATCTTCCTCTGATTTCACCGCTGTTATAATATACAGTCCATTTCCTTTTCCAAAGTAAACAGTTCCTATATGATAAGGCCTGGTCTCATCTTCTTCAGGAATTGCGGCTGAAGTCTTCATACTGCCTTTAGCCAGCTTTTTCATGACAGAATTCTCTTTTTGAGCGTTTAACTCCCCTTTCATGTAATCTCCAAGCTTTTCCATGGGAATATATTTAAGCTTTTTGAAAGCTTTCTTTTCAACAGAATCTCCGGATTTATCCGGTATATCCGGCCTTACCATAGGTTTAGGAAGGTAAAGTCGGCCATCTATGAAAGGGAATGCATCCGAGAGCAGAAGACTTCCATTTGACACTGCATCATAAAGCCAGTCCGCACATTCTTTACCCGCTTTTATCGCTTCCTGAAACAGCGCGGAAAACAGCGTATCTGCACTGAATGTCACAAGGCTCTCGTCAAGAGAGGTGTTCCCAAAGTGCACACCATTTTGAAAAGAAAGCTGGTATATCTTATATCTCATCTTTCTCTTCCTTTCCTCAACCGGCAAGCAGTGAATTTACATTCTCCATAATCTGTTCATCTATGTCTCCAATAACAGCATCCGCATGCAGATCCCTGAATCTTACCTTACCATATCCACGGGACCCGCTTCCCCCAAGGTAATCGTATTCAAGAAGCTCAAACCCTTCTTTTATAATCGAAATATCCTCAACAATTCTCGTCTCATCATCTGCCTCATAGATAATGTCAAGTGCAAATTCCGCCCCTCTTATCACTCGCTCAATCTGACGTGGATTAGCCACAGCTGTAAGTCTGTTAATAGTATTTTCAAATTTTATCTCGGTTGGATCTATTATCCCCTGCGCCTGCAGATCATTCTTGTTCGAAAGTACCATATCTGATATGAGTACATGACCTCTGGGAATTATATTTCCAACTTTCTTTGCCGTACCAAACAGTCGAAGTATCTTCTCATCGTCATCATCCGGTTTTGTTAAAATACCCTGTGAATACTTCTTTGCAAGAAGATATCTCATTTTCCCTTTCAGCGAGCTCCCGGGGATCATTGGATCATTCGTAGCTGTATCCCGTACAACCGGGGAATCCACAGCACCAATCGCAGCAAATGCAGATGAACCGCCAATATGGATGCCTGTTATAATTTCCATAATTCCCACTATCTGGATCTTTCCGTACATATTTCTCTCCTCCTGTCAGTCTTTTCCACCTAAAAACTTGTGATACGCTACGAGTGCCTCCATATACCTGCAAAACAGCATGCAGTGTTCACGGCTTCCTCTTATCTCATCAATACATTCAAGAATCTGAGCCTGTTTTACAAAATCTCCAACCTGTCCGTCGCGCCCTGATTCATACACAAAACGTATCTTCAGATAATTGATTCGGCCACGGATATCCTCATCAAGCTTTTCGTCCCTGGACAGCCTGACCTCGTTGTAAATCTCATTTGTCATGGACAGGAGGTTCCTTATTTTTGATGTTGTCACCATCGGAAGCGGCCTTCCATTCCTTCCTGTCTGTGAAGCAAGTTTTGTGATCACATCTTCAGCTTTCTTCACATAAGTGTCATTCTGCAGTATCATCAATAATCTCCTCCTTTTCCCTGTTCAGATAAACGTAAAGATAGATTGCTGTCACTAATTGTTTTCTATCCTCGGGAGCCTGCACCCATCGGTACAGATTCCTGCTGAAACCAATATATTCCTCCCTGAGCTCCGGTTTTTCACTGTCTGCTGCAGGTTCCAGTCTGGCAAGTGCATACGCAAGCCTTGCAAGATTTAGCCTGCCTTCCTGCTTATCTTCCATTCCTCGTATCAGTTCCAGTATACGGTATAAGAACGCTTTACCTCTTTCATCAGAATTCTTAAGAAATGAAGAAAGGCATTCCAGCTTCTCTCCTACAACTTTATTCTTTAAAATATCCCAGGAATAAGTATTATCTTCGGCCGCGAAAAGTGTAATAGCATTTTTTGATGGCTGTTCCTCATCAGGATATGCCTTTGAAGCATCTTCCAGCCCGGCCACTTCCTTTGCGCAAACGCTCAGCGGATATTTAGCAGGATAAATCCCAATTCCCGCAGATATTGTAAGAGTGCCTTCACTGTACAAAGTCAGTTTATCCCGTATATCTATCGCAGCTTCAAGGACATCCTTCCAGCTGCCAACGATAAAAAGGTCATCACCGCCGGAGTATACGATAGTTGCGTTTCGTATTCCCACGCTCCCGGTAAGGCTGTACTCACCTTCAGTTAGAATTCTATTGATGTGATGCTTAAAGAAAAGCGAAAGCTGTCTCGAAAATGTTGCTGTCCGCGAAAGGGTTGTATAGCGATCCTCAAATCCTGCAACAAAAGCGTGGCCAAGATTGTCCACATCTGCCCTGAGCACTGCAATGCGGTCGATCCCCTCCGCTTCTCTTGCATAGTCCTCAGTTGTTTTCCCTTTTTGTGTATAGTCCCCGACCCATAACTTTGCAGTCACGGACTTTCCGGTATAGAAATCATTTTTACCATATGACCTGATGAAACAGTTGTCTGCTTCCATTGTCTTCCTAAGCTCGTTCTCATTCTCGGCTATCAGGTACTTATCACACGGAAGCGGTATAGACTCATTTCTCTTTTCCCCGACAACAGTAAAAAAGTTCTTATACAGAATGGGTGTTGAAAAAGCTTCCAGGGAACTGCACAATGTACATATTCCGTCCTCAGTCAAATTACCGGAAGTTTTACATACTCGGCACTCTCTTGTTGCGCTTCCCTTCTTTTGACCGTTCAGATACCTTATCTTTTCCGGAGTATAACGGGAAGCTTTATTCTCAGACATCTGCATGCTTACTTCACGAAACAATGATGAATAGCTCCCTGAAGGTTTATTCTCAAGGTCGTTTGCACTGGCTTCTGCCATCCCTGCAGCAACATAAAGTGCCACGCCAAACTCCCTGAGGAAAAAGTCATTACACTGTTCTTTCAAGGCAGATACAGTCATCCTGGTCTGTTCGGTATTAGCCGCAAGAATATAGCAGTGTCCTCCTCCTGAATAGATCAGGTTTGCCCTTGAAAGGTTCAACTTCTCCAGAAGCTCATCAATCATATGTTCCATAAGTATCTCAAGATAGAAAGAGCGGGATCTTAACATCCTGAGTGCTCCTTCACTGTGTATCGTATAGATAAAACTCTGGATACCTGATATATCAAGTGATATCAGCAGGAACACTTTCTCCTTATAGAAATCTGCTGCTCTCTGATATAGATACTCCTTGTAATTCGATATTCCTTTATCCTGAAGGAAGCCGAATATAGAGCTTGCATATGCAGCTGTTATCTTACAGTGATCAAACAGAGAAATGTCTGCCAGTTCCCCTTTGGCAGTCGAAGACGGTATGTATGATGTATACGCTTCCAGTGTACTCAGAAGAGAATTCACATAAGAATTATCAGCATGATCTATCCCTTTAATCACAGGGATGAGCTCTGCACGAATCTTATTATAGAAGGATTGATCAAACGTTATCTCCTTCTGCGTAGGCATATTGATGCCAGAAGCGTTGTCGAGTGTTCTGGGTGAATAATGGAGATTCCCTTTATTACCATTTAAAATATTGAAGATACTCTGTAAAGGTATTTCCGGGTCAAATCCTTCTTTACCTTCGTCTTTTTCCCTGCGGTCTGACGCAGCTGCAATATTATCAGCAATATACACAATGTAGGCAAGCGAATCATCACTCAGTTTACCGTCTCTCATTGCAGCTGCATGATGATATTTGACAGCATCAAGGATTGAGTTATCTTTGATTCCTATCTCATCCCGCAGAAATTCGTATCCGGAAATACTATGCTGTCGTCTGTCTCCCGAACGGTATAATACCTTCCCAATGTCATGGAGCAGAGATCCAAATATCAGTTTCTTCTGTTCATCTGTCATTACTTCCCTCCTTTTGCTGCTTTACCTTTTTGAAACTCATTACTTTTTTCCAAAACCTGTATATTTCCCATCCCCATCGCTGTTTTTATTCCCGCTCCGGAGTATTCTCCATAACGGAAAAGCAATGTAGCGAGATTCACCAATTGTTGCGGTCCATGTAGTTTTATTGTCAGGGTCCCCTGAAAAGCCGGTATTCTCACACCCTCTAACGAGAAGTAAGTACTTCTTAGATTATAGCCTATAATCTCTGTGTAAGAAGCCAGGTCCTCCAATGCTTCCTCCATCCAGATCGAATTATTCTCCGAGAAAGAATCAAAGCGTTTCATGAGGCTATGATAGATCAGGTGTATATCCGGAATAAAAACATATTTACCATCCTGCTTGAATGAACATGGTGTACAGAACTGCAGTCTCATTATGCGTTCATTATCCGCAAAATAGTATTTTTCTATAAGATCCTGATAAGTAGTTTTGTACAATTCCTTTGATGTTATATGCAGCGTCTCATCATAATGCTTTAGATAGATGTCTTTTCTCTCTGACTCAAGAAATACAGATATTATCTCTTTCTCCGCTTCTTCATCGAGCGTACAAAGCTTCCAAATATTTTTTCCCTGAACGGTTCTTAAACTCTGTGAATATGGACGCAAAGATGAAATGTGCATTTTCCCGGCATACTCAGGAGAAACCAGCTCCATTACTACACCATGCAATAGAGCCGCACTGTGATATCTCAGGTTGTTACTATCAGTCTTAAGTTCCATTGTAAGTCTGGCAGGCATAATTATTCCTTTCGATTGGATTTTTCTATTTATATTCTTCAGGCATTGCGAAAGACAAGTCTGTTTGTAACGGGTTTTATATTCTGTCCCCTTACGGGGGTTCTTATATTCTCAACGTTTATCGAGCATATTGATACACAGCAGCTTGCATTTTTCCGTCCCCTTCCGGGGCTCTTATATTCAACCCCTGAAAGTCCTTATTTTTTCCAGCGTCTCAGACCAGTTTACGGGAGAAAAGTGAACTGAGGTATTTTCTCCTTCAAATTCACCTCAAAAGCATTGAGTCCCTTTATAAAATGGGCATCGGGGGAAAATCTTTCTTTTTAGGCTTCTTATACATTGTTTTAATAAACACCATGACGATCACGCTCAACTATTATTCTTCTGCTCTAATACCTGAATAACCCTATTATACTACTGCCTCTTATTTCCTTTACTAAATCTCATATATTCGGGACGGTTCTCTGTCTTGCTCCCAGAGAAACAAGGCAGAGAACCGTCCCAGTCTTGCTCCGGATAAAGAGCAGCCCCACTAATATATCAAACTTTTATATTTAACGCACTATCAGAAAAATGCGTTTTCCACCACTTGTTTAGAAACAGCTGCTTTTGTTATTCCAGGATTATCAACCACCAAAAGTAGAAGAATACAAGTTCGCAAAATCAGAAGAACCGGGAATCGTAAAAAGGTACGAAGGCATACCGTCTTCTGCATCTTTAATAAAAACCTTTAATTCTCCTCCCGTCTTTAATAAGTCTATGAATCTCGTCGAGTAGTCTCCTAACAGAATACCGCTAGCTCCTTGGTAAAGGATTCCCTGCATCTCAACCGTTCCCTCTGTTTGGGTTTGAACGCTGATCAAGAACGTCTGCCCTCTAGAATAATATCCACGTACTAAACTATTATCATACTCCAATAAAGAAATGCTTACAGAGCTTGGTTCTACATATACAGCGGCTTTTAGTCTGGCATCTGTTGTTGCAGAATTGCTAAACGTTCCAGTGAAATTATTATCATTGATAATATAAGCTTTATCCGTTTGATTTCCAAAATCATCCAAATAATAACGTTTTGCCCAAATGTCTCCAAATTGAGGTTTGTATTCTTGATGTCCAAAGTGTTCAGTATATAGTCTTTCATAAGCTGTTTTGAGGTCATCGTAAGCAATACGGATCTGTTCTTCGGACATTGTATTTGTGTCGATTCCATTTATAACACTCGGATCTGGATACTGTTCGAATGCTGGAACAGATGCTGTTAACAAAGCTGCCATAAACGATGCAATAATAATTCTTTTCATAGTTTCTTTCTCCCTTCTCACAATAAACATGTTCCCTTAGATGCCCTGGATTTCCCTGATAAAGGGTTATTCCTTTCTGTAAACACATATTCTATACCGTTTTCTGCTTAACCTCATGAGGATATGAATACAATCTCCTCCTGTTTCGGTCAAACACAGTAATTACTATTCCATGTGCCCCAAATTTTAGCAATTCATATGTCCATCTGCGGGGACAATGATGAATATTTTCTTAATTAAAAACCAGAAAACTTTTCCGCTGTTTACTTCAGCTCTTTTCCACATTAAAGTATACCAAAAGAGACTATCTTAAGCAATGGGATGAGCCAAATATGCCACACAATAATTTCCTAAATGCAAAATTATTTGACATGTTCCTTTGGCAAGGGCTTTTAATGCTTCATTTTTTGAATTATCATCACTCTCACTAACACGATGAAACAGGGGCCGGTTCTCTGCCTTATAAAACAGGACAGATAACCAGCCCCAGTTCACAGTGACAGGCATCACTGTTGGCACCACTGTTCGAAAGGAATCTGATTATGCATGCAGCATCTATACACTTTTCACCGTTTCTCGCATGTCCCCGATAACTGTTTCTATTCTACCTCCCATTCTTCTAACCGGCGCGTTTCCGACTTAAAATCAGCACCGATCTTATAAAGCTTCCTCTGATCCGCTGCGTAGGGATCCGCATAATGCATATCATTAATCTGCTGCAACGCTTCTATCGCACTTGCATCACGTTTTAATTCTATGATATACACAAACTGTCTGGTCTCCAGGACACAGTCAATGCGTCCGGAAGATGTATGTTGTTCACAATGTACATACTGCCCCAACAACGTCAGCGTGATATAAAAAACCGATTGAAAGTCATGTTCAAATGGATCCTTGTTTGTCGGATATGGGATTCCGGCAAAAAGGGCTGCAAAGACTCTATGAATACCCTCCAGATCTCCGCTCTCCACATATCGTTTCAGAGACAAAATATCTTTTCCTGACCCGGCGCCGATATCTCCCACATATTCAGGCAGAAGGCTTTCCATAAACCCATATTGAACCTCTCTGTTTGGGAACCCCAATGTATAGGCTCTGTCTTCTGCATTATAATCGAACAATGTAAGATACCCCGTCTGATACAAAAGCGGGATTGGATCCGGATTGTCGTCACTATAATCCTTCAGCATGCGTTTCGTTGCATAAAGTGTCCCATCTGTAAATTTTCTTGCATCAAAATTCATCGTCCTTAATCTATGTGCCAGAAAAGATGGGGTTCCTGTTTCAAACCAATAGGAATCGAATTCCCTGTCTGCCAGAGCACTTAGCAGGCTATATGGATTGTAAACACCTTTCCCTTTTTGATGAAAACGATATCCATCGTATTCCTGTCTGAGCTTTATCAGACATTCATCAAAAGTCATTTCCTGCTCCGCGGCTAAAGCTTCCAGTTCTGGTTTAAAAACATTTTTCATTTCCAACTCTGTAATGCCACAGATTTCAGCATAATCCATACTCATGGAAATATCCCTGAGCTGATTCAAGTCACTGAAAATGCTCACCTTGCTGAACTTTGTCACACCAGTTATAAAGATAAACCGTATGAAGACATCCGAACTCTTCAATGCACTGAAAAAACCTTTGAACACAGCTTTATTATGTTCTACCAGCTCCTTGTTCTCCATCGTTTCCAATAAGGGTTTATCATATTCATCTACCAGTACGACACATTTCTTTCCTGTTTTCGCTACGGCCGCTTCTAATAATGCCCCGAACCTTGCTCCCAATGGGGCTTCACGTGAAGTATCACCATACTCTTTTTCCCATTCCTTAAGGTGAACTTCCAGAATCGCTTCTAAAACTCCTTCATCTTTAAAATTCGCTCTGTTAAAGTCAATATAAAATACCGGATATGCAGCCCAGGCATCCGCATTATCCTGCTCAAGCGTTTCAATCAAAAGGCCTTTAAACAGCTCCTTCTTTCCTTCCCAGTAAGCCTTCATTGTTGAAAGCAGCAAGCTCTTTCCAAACCGTCGTGGCCGGCTCAGAAAATAAGGAACGTCTGTATGAGCAAGCTTATAGATATATCCTGTTTTGTCTACATAAAGATTCTGATTCTCTATAATCTTTTCGTAGCTCTGAATCCCGATGGGCAGTTTTCTTTCCAGCTGTCTCATAGTAACACCTCCGTTCCTGATTATGACGTCAGAGTCAAAAGCATTTGATCCTGATATTATATTATTATAACATGATGAATCCCGGATTGCCACCGGGATAATAGCAAACGTTGTGGCATATCGCTTTTGATGATGTCTTACCGGCAAAGATCGCATATGTTGATAAAGCCTCTTCAGCAGAGAATCTGTTATCTCTTCTGAAGAGGCTTTTCATTGTGTATTAAATATGTATGCCATGCAGCAGATATACCCACTGCTGCATTCGCACTGATGAAGGACTACTAAAAATCTGTATTCCGGATAGATCTGTGCGGTATCATATTCCTATTACTTGACTACTGGCTGTGAAGTGAAAGGTATCTGGCTCTGCACGCACGGCTGCGGAGTATTCTGGGCTGACTGCGCGGCGAAAGGTATCTGGCTCTGTACGCACGGCTGCGGAGTATCCTGGGCTGACCTCGCGGCAAAAGGTATCTGGTTCTGTACGCACGGCTGTGGAGTATCCTGGCTCTGTCCCGAAGCAACGTTGCCGCCTGCTACATTGTTAAGTTCCATATCGTTGATTTTGTTCATATCTGTCATTTCTTTATTCCTCCGTATTCTATGTAATATAATGAAAACTTGTAATTCTTTTGTTTTCTTTGCTTTGTGTATTTTGTATTTCAACTTACGTAATATCATACGGAGCAGATTGACAGAGTCCACACGGAAGCGTCAAAAATATCAAGCGGTGTGTTTTTTTATCACTATTAAAAAATGCAGGGATTATTGGGGTCAGGTACCATATACCAGCAGTTTATGATACCTGACCCTCAGATTTTGGCTCTTCCAGAATATATAATATGATTTCAGAACAACTGTTCACCAGTTATAACATTTTGAAATGCAGAGGCATAGTTCCCCTTTGAAAGACCATTTGCGGAAACAAGCGTCATATGTATGGCCTTTTTCGGATGAGTCTCCTTTTGAAATGTACTCAATCTGTTCATAAGCCTTTCATATTCTGCTTTGTCCATTTTATAGACGTCATCTGTATATTTCATTTCACATAGATTGATAACATCGTCTTTACGATCAATTAAAAGATCAATCTGTGCTCCCGGAATCGACGTCTCGCTCCTCCAGGCATATTCCATAGTATCTACCCCGGTAATTCCAAGTGCTGCTTTAATTTTTGGAACATGGTTTATGCAGCATATCTCAAAGGCATTTCCTCTCCAGGCATTATAGGCAGGAGAATGTATATATTCCATCCAGGAAGTATGTTTGTGTGGTTTCACAAATCTCAGACTGAACAATACGAATGGATCAACAAGCTGGAAATAGGCTCCATTAGTCGGTTTTGTATAATTTGTATTTCTTCTGATAAATCCGCATTGTTCCAGTTCCAGCAGATTCTCGGTCAGAACAGACCCGCCTCCGATTGCTTCAACTTCCGATAATTCCTGCCTCGTTTTACCACTTTTAGATTCAGAAAGAGCTTTAATAATTGCCATGTGCTTTTCAGGTTTCTTAAACAGAGAATAGAATAATTCATCATATTCGTCTTTTAAATCGCCATATGGCTTAAAAATAAGCTCATCTATGTTTTGTGCAAGGGAAAGGCGTGAATCAAATAAATCCAGATAATAAGGAATACCTCCAAAAACCATGTAGCATTCTATCATCTGCGCCTTTGTCAAAACGATACCATTGTACTCCAGAAGTGCCTTGCACTCCGTTAGAGTAAAAGGAAGAAGCCTGATCCGCCTGGTAACACGATTATGAAATCCCTTCCGTTCTTTCAGCATATGTTTCATGATCCATGATGTAGCTGATCCACAGACTATCAGCAGAAGATCCTCCTGAGAAGAAGCCCAGCTGTTCCAAAAATACTCAAGAGCACTTTTGAAATCTGATCTGACTGTATCCATCCATGGAAGCTCATCCAGAAAAACAATACGTCTGTTACTTACCGGATCCCTGTAAATGTCCTTTGTTTCAAGAAGTGTCCGCAGCCGTGTGAATGCTTCAAACCAATCATCTGGTACCTTTTTCTCTGTACAGCCATATACCTGCAGACTTGCATGGAATGCCTTTAACTGCCCTTTCGTTTTCTCGTCAGAAAGACCCGTTGCATAAAAAGAGAACTGCCCGTTAAAGTATTCTTTAACAAGAAATGTTTTGCCTACGCGGCGTCTTCCATAAACCACAACAAATTCCGGTCGCTTTGATGATAGACAATTCGAAAGAACTTCCTTTTCCCGATTTCTTCCTATGATTCTCATATCTTTCACCCTTGAATTATAAATCGCCAAACACATGTTATTTAATACTATTTTGGCGTTTTATATATATTTTACTCCTTCTATTTCGCCAGTTATATACAAAGATATCATAATCCACTTCCGATGTCAATAATCATCCTTACAACTGTAATAGTGGAACAATAAATTAATCCGTGGACTCTGTTCCTCCTGTGCGTAGGTATATATGTGAGATGAAACAAAGCAAAATAAATATCTCACTTAAGTAGAAATCAAAAATAATTCATAACATCAACAAGCCTTCGGGCAGTACATAATAATTATATAGAAAAGGAGAATAATAAAATGAAAAAATCAGATACAATGGAACTCAGCAATGCAGCAGGCGGCAGAATGATCTACGCAATCGATGAGCCGGAACTTGGAATGGCTCCGAAGATTACCATTCAGAAAGCAATGGCTCCAAGTATTCCCGTTTGGAGAGCAATGGCTCCGAAGATCACTATTCAGAAGGCAATGGCTCCAAAGATTACTATTTGAAAGTGAACAAGAATACACGAAGGGGACGGATCTCTGTGCTGGTAAATCAGCACAGAGATCCGTCCCCTTGTGTTCGTCCCGCTATATCCGATTACCTTTGCAGAAATACCATCTTTAGTGGGGCTTTAAAAACGCCTCCAATCCATTATGAGCCGATCAGGATGAATCGGATGACTCTTTCTATTGTATCTTGCAGGATTTTTATATCCGCCTCTGTGTTTCCGGTTTCAAGCGAGTGATTCGCTTTTTCTGTGAGAAAGAGTGGAATATTCTGTCTTTGGCAGACGGTCCGGATTTCGGCTGTTTCTGCCTAAAGATTCACGGCCGTAAGGAAATTTTTTCCGTCATGCTTGCATGAGCAGAACAGAGCTGAGTAGATTTCCTTACAGGGCCTGAGGGCTCCATTCGGAATCTCGCCCTTACGGGCTTCATCGCCTCTTCGCGGCTGGATTCCTCATGAAGGGCTCAGACCCTGCATGGATTATTCATAGAATGCGCTCCAGTGATAGCGGCCGCTTCCGACCTCCTGCCTGCAGCCGCAGAATCCCACCTCCGCCGATACATTCGGCGGGATGACCACGGAAAGAGAAGCATTCTCTCCCTGGATCTCCCAGGATACTTCGATCCTGCCATGGATCGTTTCGATGCATCCCTGTACCCATTTCATGCCGCAGGTGAGATCCGGCGCAATCCGCACCTTTCCATATCCCGGCTTTGCGATCTGAATTCCCAGGATCCTTCTGTAAATAAAGTCCGCGACACAGCCGAAAGCGAAATGATTATAGGAGGAATTGTTCCGGGTCCCATCCTCGGCAATGTTCATCCAGGATTCCCAGATCGTATTGGCCCCCTTATTTACCTCATAGAGCCAGGAGGGGCATTTCTCCTGATACAGCAGTTTCCAGGCTTCCTCCGGCCTTCCGTTTTCATACAGCGCATCCAGCAGGAAAGGCATCGAGACAAAGCCGGTGTCCAGGCATCCATCGTTTTCATGGACCAGCTCTGCGAGCCGCTGTACCATTTCAGGAATCTGCTCCTCCGGGATCAGCTTCATCTGCAGGGCCAGCACATACATTCCCTGATAGTCCAGTTTCAGCCGTCCTTTTCCGACAATGTACTCAGAGGCGTATGCTTCCCGGATCTTTGCATTCAGGAAACGATAGTGTTCTTCTCTTTCTTTATCTCCCAGTATACCGGCAATCTCCGTCATCAGCGCCGTGGTGTAGGCAAAGATGGCCGGTGCCACCAGCTCCCTGGTCATTTCCGCTCCCTGCATGGGATCCGAAACGCCGTTCCGGCTGAGGCTCGGGATCAGCCAGTCGCCGAAGTGGAAACCGGTATTCCACAGATACTTCTGTCTCTCCTGCTCTTCCTCCGTCTGGATCTCTTTTCCCTCCGGAATTCCCGACGCAGCCCGTTTCTCCACATACTGCATCCACCGGTTCATCATTTCATAGTTTTCCCGCAGAATCTCCGGGTCACCGTAGGCCTGATACAGCCGCCAGGGGACGATCACACAGGCGTCCCCCCAGGCGGCGGAGCTGACTTCATCCCCTGTTATAAGCTGAGAAGCAGGGATATCCGGAACGGTATTCGGGATCTGTCCGTCCGGATACTGGGAAAGCCGGCAGTTTGCCAGCCATTTCCGCAGAAATGCTTCCACATCCATCAGGATCGCCGCGGTCGGAGCATAAATCTGCATATCCCCGGTGAAGCCGCTTTTTTCCCTCTGCGGACAGTCGGTGGGAATATAAAGCATATTTCCCTGCTGGCTGCGGTAAATATTCTGCATCAGCCGGTTGATCTTTTCATGATCACAGAGAAACTCTCCGGTCCGTTCCAGATCACTTCCCAGCACATACACCTGGATATCCTCCTTCCGGAGATCGGAAAGCCCCGTGATCCGGACATATTGAAAGCCATGGAAGGTAAATCTCGGACGCCAGGAGAACTCGCCGTCCCGGTCAGCGATATAGGCATCGGTCTGGTTCTTGTTCTGTCCGATGATGTTCTTGAGGAAATTTCCTTCTTTGTCAAGCACCTCCGAGTACTCCATCGTGACCCTCGTACCTTTTAACGCCCGACCGGTGACGGAAAGAAAACCTGCGATGTTTTCCCCCGCATCCACCACGAGTTCCCCTTTGGGCGTACGGAATACCCTCTGCGGCTCATACACTCTCAGAAAAGCAGCCGGGTCATCCGCAGACCCCTTCAGCTTCTGATAACCGTACTCCTTCACCAGCACCGGCTTCCAGCCCGGATTCATATACCCCGGTTCCATCCAGCCAACGGGCTCCAAGGCCGGATCATATCCTTCCCCGACGAACAGATCCGCATACATCACGGCTCCCGTTCCGGCCGTGAAGTTTTCATCCGTTCCGAAGATCTCCCGGGTACCGTCCTCATATTCGACCATTCCCTGGAAGAGCAATGCCGTCGTCGTCCCATATTGATTTCCGATCCCGAGAAGACCCATTTTCCCCCGGTACCAGCCATCCGCCAGGACAGCACCGATCACATTCGTCCCTTCCCGCAGCGCTTCCGTCACATCGTAGCCTTGTACGGACTGATAATCCTCATAGACCGTATATCCGGGGGCCAGCGGATCCCCCACCTCCTGTCCGTTGATAAACAAGGTATAAACTCCATGGGCTGTTGCGAACAATCTGGCCTTACGGATCTTCCCCTTCAGTGTGATCTCCCTGCGGAAATACTGGGCCGGATTCATGGTTTCTTCCGGTCTGCTTCTCTCCGGGACCTGTCCGCTCATGATCTGCCGCATATCTGTACAGTCATCCTCCAGGCAAGGCAGAATATCCGCTTCGATCCACCGGGCTTTCCAGAGAGATACATCCAGAATGCCGGTGGTGAACCGGTTTACGTCTCCTTCGCAGGATTCTCCGTTCGAAGCAGTCACTGTGACCTGCCAGAAATAGTCCCGGGCCGAAAGGAGGAGTTCCCCTGTGTAAGGAATGTTGTGCTGCTCCTTCGAGAGCACCTTTCCCGTGTCCCAGATCACTCTCATGGATTCATCAAAGAGAACGATCCGGAAGCTTTCCTGATCGACATTCCAGCCATCGCTGTACAGGCGCCAGGAAAAAGACGGTTTGTCCGTGAGAGAGCGGGGATATTTCTGTCCGCAGCATTTTT
This sequence comes from Blautia sp., assembly GCA_017459635.1. GTDB lineage: Bacteria > Bacillota > Clostridia > Lachnospirales > Lachnospiraceae > Blautia_A. The sequence goes on from JAFUCO010000066.1 coordinate 16,305, forward strand.
CGTCATAGATTTTCAGCATTTGTTCGATCTCCTCTCCATGCAAAGCATCTCCCGGCGGCAGGACCGGGAGATGCTGGATACGGTTTCGGCTGGTTTTCGTTTACAGAACTGTTTTTTTGTATGTGACCAATGTGACACCGCCGGTGATGCCATAGTCTCTGACTTTGTACGAAATCTCGAAAAGCGGAGACGGCGCGGCGATCTCTCCTGATCCTTCCTGACTCTGCTCCATGTTGGCGTTGTTCGCATTCTCCGCCACCTGCATGGATATCTTCTGCCCTTCTTCATAATAGCCCCTAGCGATCAGACGATTATTAAGGGTTGAAGAAACTTCCAGACAGATCTCGTTTTCTCCCGGGCAGAGAAGCTCCGTCACATCAACCGTCAATGCATCGATATCCACGGCCCTCGCTTTCTGTCCGTTCACATAGACGGCAGCGGAGCATTTGTTTGTCGAGCCGATCCGGAGATACGCACCGTCTCCGTCCCCCCATGAGGCAGGCAGTTCGACCTTTGCCGTGTAGAAGCCCACACCGGAAACCTTTTCACCGACGGAGGGTATGTCCTTCCACGGTTTCAGCTCCGTCTCCCCGGCCGGGATCAGCGTCTTTTTCGTCTCATAATAGAACTCATGAGTGACGATCCCCAGTCCCCGATCCTCGATGATCTCTTTTTTCTCTCCTTCATTCCAGTCTTCCACTGAAAGATCCCAAACCGGGATCCCGATGTTCTCCGGGACTTCAACTGTGATCTCTTTTTTCGTCCCATCTGACAGGGCGAAGGTATAGGTCCCCGTCTGTTCCGGCATCGCGGCAAGATGTCCATTCTCCAGCACGACCCTGCAGTCCGCCGCCTCGGCGTGAAGAGCGCTCTCCTGCGCCTGATCCAGAATATACAGGGCTCCCTCACCCGGTGCCATGGTCACATCGAATTCGGTATACCCTTCCGACTCTGTGAAGCATCCGATCTCTTCCATTTCCGCGTTCCAGCAGTCTGCCTTGCACAGTCTCCCTGTACCTTTGATCCCGAGGCGGAAGCGGATCGGTTCCTCCTCCAGATACATCATATTATAGACAAATACGATCTTCCTGTCACCATCCTGCTGCATGTGCGTGAGGAGATTCCGGTTCGGAGCGTCATATTTCGTCTCCGGAAGGACGCCGGCTTCCTGCAGCACGGCGAGCGTTTCCTTCTGGGCATCCACCTCATACACATTCGGAAGATCCAGAAGCTCCTTCCGGATGGCTGCCAGTTCTGCGTCTCTGCCGTCATTGAACGGGGTCATTTCCGCAGCTTTCCTGTGGGTCACACTGACGCCCGGCCGGATCATCTCGGTACAGCCGTTGACCAGAAGGACCGGAAGGCCTTTCTTTGCCATCGCCAGGATCTTTACGGCAGAATCTACGGGAAGCACGTTCTGATACAGGATCAGCGCCTTATAGCCCGGGCCTTCCGGAAGCAGCTCTCCGCCTTCAAAATCCACGAATTCTTCCTCCAGCAGCTGCGGTGCAAAGTAATCCCAGGTATATCCTGCGTTCTGCAGAGACATATCCTGCCAGTACATCGCCTGGTTGGCCCGCATCATGCCGCTTCCGTAGAACTCCTCTTCATCTCCTCCGATAAAGACCAGATTGTTGAAATTGTAGTCGAGACGAAGTATGGCCAGATCCATCCGCGGCTTGCCCTGACGGAGCAGCATCTGATACCGGGCGATTCCTTTGGTCCAGTCACCGTAATGCCGGAAGGCCGGCTGCCGGGATCCGAATCGTTCGGAGAAGACCGGCCACATTCCTTCATGTCCGGGCCAACAGGTGGAGGCTTCCGATCCCCGGATGGAAGCATAGCCGTGCAGTACGGTCTTCGTCACGCCGGCGGCGAACTGGGTGTAGATCATCTGGGTGTAGAAATCCAGTCCCATCATGTAATTCTTCAGCGTAGCGCCTGTCTCGCTGGAATAGGTCCGGTTATAGACATGGGCAGCTCCCGCAAGCCCCCGGTAGGAATCGATCTGCGAAGCGAACTCCAGGGATTCTGTCTCGATCCCGTCCACATATTTGCCAGGCTGGGAGATCTCAAAGGGAAGGCCGTAGGAGATCTCGGACCGGAGCGTCATATTGTGGGTGTGAAGCCATTCCTGCATGGGCTTCATCATGTTCTCGCAGTACATGTCCGTCGTCGTCTGATACAGATCATTCAGGAGCTTCTCCAGGAAGATCTTGTCCTCGCAGGTGTAGTAATATTCGTAAACCGGCTGCATCATGCCGGGCTTCTTCATTACCAGCGGAAGATACGGCGTCACGTCATATCCCCGGCGGGAACGAAATTCGTCGATATAGTTGAAGCCCCACAGCTGTCCGCCCCGGCCGAAGGTTCCAAGCTCCAGCGAATCCATATACATCATGCCCCGTCCGTTTTTCTCGAGGTTTTCCTTCATCTCCCCGACGATGACTACCTCATCCCAGTATTTGATAAAGGCATCGATCCCGTACCGGTCCATGTAATTGACCGTCCAGGAGGTGCTGCAGGAAGGCTCTGCCGTCTGGCCCGTTCCATGGATCGTGAAGGTGCACAGCAGGTACTCTCCGTCATCCGGAGCGGTCCACGTGAGTATTCCGTCGGAAACGCGGTTGGTGAGCACGAATGTGGACCGGGGATCAAGCACCTTCTGTCCCGCCTCCTCTCCGACGATGCGGGTGGCAGTGACTGCCAGAAGCTTCTGCCGGGTCACGCCGGGCATGAAAAGCTTCGGCATCTGCAGCTCCCCGTCCTTTTTTCCGCCTGCGGGAATGAGCTCTTCCGCAAAGTCGATCTCCTGGGCGGCTGCCGGGTCATCAGGATTGATCGTGATCAGGTTCGCATTGGACCAGTTGGTCCCGCAGGTCAAAGATACCCCCATCCCCAGTTTCGTCGTCTCTTCCACCAGGGTCTGCGAATCATGCACCCACTCTTCGGATCCCCAGCCATACAGCTTCGAGTCCGCTCCGGGATCTTCCATGGCCAGGAATTCTATGGCGCCGAAACCGGACTCCTTCAGTAATTCCACCTCATATTTCAGCGTTTCATCCGTATGAAGGCCTTCCGCAAGCCACCAGCGCACGTCCGGCCAGTATTTCATCTCCGGGTTCCTCAGGTTCTCAAGATCCAGCATATATACCCTCCTTTTGAAAAGGGGACCGGAGAATGCTTTCCCCGGTCCCCGGTAGATTTGTTGTTGCGGATCGGCTGTCAGGCCGCTCCCGCATTTCTTCTGACTCCGCGTTTTCTGCGCCACTCGTTGATGTTTTCCATATTCTCCGACACGCCCAGAACGATGATCAGGAACAATCCCAGAATGATGTTCTGGATATTGTCGGTCCAGCCCATGGCGATGAACCCGTTGAACACGGTCTGGATGACCACTTCTCCCACGAAGATCATCAGCGGCATGCAGTCGAAGATCTTGATCAGTTCCATGGCGATCAGAACGCCCATCATCGGTTTGAAAACCATGGACATGGTGCTCATGGAAGTCATGGAAGTCACCGTTCCGGAGTAACAGATCTGAAGCACAGCTGCGAAGAAGCAGAAGATCCCGCTGACCGCAAAGGCTTTGAACTTCACGCTGTCCACGTCCGTCCCCATGTTTTTCAGCATGGCTTCGTCATTTCCCACCGCACTGATCAGGCAGCCCAGCTTCGTCTTATAACTGATATAGTAAAAGAGCAGGGATGCGATCAGGCAGACCACCACGTTTTTCGGATAGGCTCCGATGGAGGAAAGGCTGCCCGGGATGTTGATCGTCGCACTGCCGCTTACCCAGCTGGCGAACCGGTCGCCGAAAGCCTCCAGAACCAGGACCACCCCCAGAGAAACCACCATCGAGGGGATCCTGAGAAAACGGTACAGTAAAGCGATCACAATACCGCCCACCATAGCTCCTGCAAAGGAACCGATCAGAAGTCCCGGGATGCCCCAGGCATTCCCCAGCATGCCTCCGCAAAGCGCTCCGAAGATCATCCGGGCGCCCGGCGAAAAGTCCATCAGACCGGCCGGCATGACGCAGGCCATTGCCAGTCCGAGCGTCGTCGGGATCATACTCTGGCTGATGATAATCGGAACCGTATGGAATCCGAAACCGTCCGCCAGGAAAAAGAACACGAAGAACACAAGGAAGGGAAGTATACATATACCCGCTATTTTTGTAATCCTGCTGCTCATGCCAACCTCCTTTTATGATCATCCGATGGTGTAGTTGTCTACGATCTCCTGAAGTGCTTCTTCATTCATATCCGGGTTGTTCCAGACCATCATGTTGTTGATCTCGTCATCGGAGAAGAACAGATAGGCCGGATTTCCGAGAACTTCCACATATTCCTTCGCATCTTCCACATTGTCGATGCCCAGAACCTTCATTGCATTGGAGGTCACCGTGCTTCCATCCGCAGTGGTGAGCGGAGTTTCTTTGATGGCATTCACAAGCTTGATCAGGGCGATCTCCGGATCATAGGTCAGACAGAAGGGACCGAAGGAGTATTTCAGGATCCCGCTCTCGAAATCTGCCACCATATCGTTCGGGAAGTCTACCGTTACCAGGCTCACGCTGTCTTCACGGCCTGCATCCTGGATCGCTTTGATGACTGCTTCATGCTCGCCGGTAACCGCGGAGCCCACCACAAAGATTGCATCCAGATCCGCGTTCGAAGCCAGGAAGGACTCGGTAGCCTGTGTTGCGTCGGACGCCTGGGAGTGTCCACGGGATTCGCCTACGATCTCCATTCCGTACTCTTCACAGGCCTGGGCCAGACCTTCTTCACGGGTATCACAGGTGGTGTCGCCCTTTGCCTGGGAAATGATGGCGATCTTCTTGTATCCCGCTTCACCCATCCACTTGCCGCAGTTGTATCCGGAGGCATATTCATCTTCGTAGCAGTTGCCGATGTAGTACGGAGATGCTTCCACCATTTCCTTGATGTCTGGATTGGTGATGGACCGCATGGAGATGCCCCAGTAAACGCCTGCCTCCTCGCAGAGTGTGGTAACCGTGGGAAGGATGGAATCAGAGGGCGGGATGATGATCAGGCCGTCCACTCCGGCAGCCACCTGAGATTCCACGAAGGACAGCGTTCCGTCCGGTGTCAGGTCTGCCAGAGCATTGATGAACTCGCCGCCGGTCAGTTCTTCCAGCTGATCCATGTTGGTTCTCATGATCTCAAACGAAGTGATGCCTGATTCCGGAAGAGGGATCGCCACCGTAAAATCTGCTGCGGAAACACTTCCCGCCAGCAAAAGGGCTGCTGCTGCCGCTGTTGTCATTGTCGCCAGTACGTTCTTTTTCATTGTTTTTACCTCCTGATGTTGTTATTTGATCACTTTCATGTTTTTTCGGTCAAAAGATACGCCCACAGCGACCAGGAAAATGAGTCCTTTGATCAGCTGCTGGTTGGTCGCACTGATCCGCAGCAATGTCATGCCGGTGACCAGAAACGAGATGGTCAGTGTTCCGAGAACCGCGCCGCGGAATTTGGTGGTCGGACCGCCGGTCAGCGGAACCGCTCCCATCAATGTGGCGCAGAGTGCATTGAACATCAGTGTACCGCCGGTGGAGTTCGTCGCCGAGCCGGTTCTGGCCAGGGAGACGAATCCCAGTATGCCGCAGATCCCGCCTACGATGATGTAGGTGATCAGTTTGATCCGGTCCGAATTGATACCGGTCTGCCGCACGGCCTCCGGGCAGGCGCCTACGGCCTTGGCCACCCGGCCGAATTTCGTCTTTTCCAGCAGGAGATACCCGAGGACTACCGTTGCGATCAGCAGAAAGATCTTCAGAGGATCCGTATACATCTTCAGCATTGTCAGCGGTGCCTGCAGGACCGAACCGTTCAGCAGGACCAGTACCAGTCCCTGAAGGATGAACATCATACCCATGGTCGCGATCATGGACATGATATGTGTCTTGGTCACGATCAGACCGTTTACCAGTCCGATCACGATCCCTGTGAGGATCGCTGCCGGAACCGCGACATAGATGTTCACCGCATTGGCCACGAGACAGCAGACCGCGCAGGAAACTCCCATGTTATACCCGATAGAGAAATCCATCTCTCCTTCCGCGCAGAGGAAGGTAAAACCGGCCGTCCCCATCAGTATGTACAATCCATCGTTCAGGGTGGATTTCAGCGCCGCCCTGGAGAACAGCTTTCCCTGTGTGAGAATGGTGAACAGCACCAGGATCAGCGCAAGGCCGAGGAAGGGGAAGATGTTCTGGAAGCTGATCTTGTTTTGTTTCGTATCTGTTTTTGCCACCTGTCTTCCCTCCTTTTACACCATATAATCGATGAGCATCAGCTCCGTCAGCTGCTGTTCCCTGGTAAATTCTCCGCTGATCTTTCCTTCCTTCAGGATGATCACGCGGTCGCTCATACCGATGACTTCCGCCAGCTCTTCGGAGATCATGATGATCGACTTTCCCTCTTCCCTGAGACGGATCATCAGCTGATAGATATTCGACTTGACGCCGATGTCGATGCCCCGCGTCGGACAGTCCAGGATGAAAATGTCGGCCCCGAAGCCCAGCCATTTAGCCAGCGCAACCTTCTGTTTATTACCGCCGGACAACTCCATCACATACTGATCGGTGTCCCGCATCTTGATCTCCAGTCCTTCGGAGCTTTCCTTGATGAACTGGTTCTCATCCTTTTTGAAAACGAAGGGACCTTTTTTTATCTTGTCATAGGATGCCAGGCAGACATTGTCCTTGATGGAACAGGAAACCATCAGTGTCTCCTGATCCCGGTTTTTGGAGATATAGGCGATCTTCTTGCTCATCGCCACCTGGGAATTTTTGATCACGGTTCCGTCTCCCGCCGTCACCTTTCCCAGATCCGGATCGGTCAGGCCGAAAGCCACATTGCCAAGGATATGCATTCCGCAGTCCCCGAGACCGCCGAATCCGAGGATCTCTCCTTTGTGCAGTTCAAAAGAAACGTCCTTAACATCCTTGCAGGATACATGATCCATCCGCAGAACCACCTCCGGGTTCTTGCAGGATTCCATGTCCGTACGATAATAATGGTCGCTGACCTCGCGTCCCACCATCAGGCGGCGGAGAAGCGCCGGTTCGTAATCCTTCTTCTCGATCGTGTCGATGTAGATCCCGTCCCGGAGGATCGTGACCGTATCACAGACCTCCATGATCTCGTCCAGGTCATGGGAAATGAAAATGACTGATTTTCCTTCGCTTTTCATTTTCTCCATGATCTTGTACAGAATGTCACGTCCGTTCCGGCTGAGAGCCGTGGTCGTCTCGTCCACTACCAGGATCGTGGGATCATTGTACATGGCTCTGGCGACTTCTACCAGCTTTCTCTCTTCGAAGTTCAGAGAAGCGAGGGGCTTCTCTGCCCGTATATCGTCAGCACCGATCGTGTCCAAAGCCTTCTGCGCTTCACGAACCATCGCTTTCCCGTCGAGGAATCCGTGACGTACAAAGCGCTCTTCCTTGCCTACAAAGATATTCTTTGCCACCGTCAGAAGATCAAAGGTTCCTTTTTCCTGCAGGATCATGGCGATTCCATGCTCCTGGGCTTCTACCGAATTCTTCGGTGCGTAGGGTTTTCCCTCCAGAAACATCTCTCCGGAGTCTGCCGGCTGCAGCGCGGCAATGATCGATGTTACCGTGGATTTTCCGGATCCGTTCTCTCCGATCAGGCCCAGGACCTGTCCCCTGCGAAGGCCGAAGCTGACATCCTGCAGCGCTTTTGTGATGCCGAAGCTTTTATACATATGCTCTACCTTCAGCAAAAGGTTTTCATCACTCATTCCGGTTTTTCCCTCCTTTGTTGTTGATGACCTTATTGTATCCCGGCAAAGGCGGGGAAAAAATTGAATATTTCACTACTTTGTTCAGTTTTTGTTTCTCTTTCTCTGCAGAAATCATCCGATCCATTCTCTTGACGCATCCCGTTCTTCAATGCTACACTGAAATAAAGAGAGCGAGCCGCCCGCATGCAGATCGTCCGGCTGACGCGCATCTCCCGTACAAATGGTTGCAGACAAGGAGGCCTCTGATGAGAAAGCTCTCTGTGGTAATTGCAGATGATGACCGGATTGTATTAAAAGATCTCCGGAATATGGTAAACTGGTCCGAACTCGGCTTCTCGATTGCCGCTACCGCCGTCAGCGGGGAGGAGGCATACCGCTGTGTCGAACAGTACCAGCCTTTTCTGCTGATCACGGATATTCGTATGCTCGGGGATCTGACCGGGCTGGATGTGATCGAACAGGCCCGCCGGAAATTCCCCCGGATGAAATTCCTGGTCATCTCTTCCTATGATGATTTCCACTATCTGAAACGGGCCATGGCCAGCGGCGTCATTGATTATCTGCTGAAGACCGACATCACTCCTGCGACCCTGACGCAGAAGCTTCTGGAGGCCCGGGACCAGCTTTCTCTGGACAGCGTGAACACTGCTTCCGTTCTGAATCATGAGATCGCACAGTATCTGTTGTCCGACAAGGAAGAAACGATCCCGGAAACCGGTCTGCCCCACGAACGGAACTCCCGGCTGGCTGATATCCTTGAGCAGCCCTATTATTTCATGCTCTGCGGTCAGCGGCTTCTTTTTTCCCGCGACCAGGCTGCCGCCATCTCCGAAATGAAACAGAAAACCAGTGACATGCTCTCGGATGTCTACCAAAACGCGCTGAATTATGATGTTTTCCCGATCGTCTGTCAGTATAACGAGATGCTGCTCGTCGGTCTTTCTGCCAGCATGACCACCCGCTTTTCTCTGAAGGATTTTTCCAATTCCCTTTTGTATCTGTTCGGCGGCCCCTCCCCCATGCTGCAGTTTTATCTCAACCGTCCGATGTCCCTCAGCGCCTTCCGGCAGTTCATTCGTCCTGTTCTTCCGGTCATATACTATCAGATGACTTTTTTCCCGGAAGGAAGAAGGACTGTGGATATGGATTCGCTTACGGACCTCTGTTATATTCCGGTACGGCACACCTTTCCTTTTCATGCCCTGATCTTCGATCAGGATCATCAGGAGAGCAATATCCTCCTTGTCAAATCGTACATAGAAGCATGCAGGAGAGCCTTTGATGTCCGTATGCTGGAAGTTTTCTATCAGAATTTCTGTATCCATCTTGAAATCCAGACCAATAACCAGATGAAGCTTCCCGACACACTCTTTGCAGAAAACATCGAGATGTTCCAGAAATGGATCTACAACCGCATAGAGGACTGCATCCGTCTGCTCTCCAATGGAGTCAGCCGGGAATTCTCTGCACCTGTCGAAACTGCCGTCCGGTACATGCTGCAGCATTATACTGATCCGGATGTCTCCTCCGCGGAGATCGCCAATGCGGCCGCTCTCTCGGTCAACCGCCTTGGCGTCCTGATCAAGCAGGAGACCGGAAAAACGATCAACGAGTACCTCGCGCATATCCGTATTGAAAAAGCAGTCGAATTTCTCGAAAAAACCAATCTGAAGATCTACGAGATCTCCGAACGGTGCGGATATAAGTCTTCCCAGTATTTCAGCCAGGTCTTCCTCCAGAAGACCGGACGCAAGCCTATCGATTACCGGAAAGGAAAACGTTCATGAAACCGCTCTCCGCAAAGATCACCCATCGAATGTTCGTGATCTACATCAGTATCTATCTTGTGACGCTTTTGCTCCTGATCCTGCTGGTCCGGCCGGGTCTGGAAAATGAAGCGGACCGGTCCGCCGTGAATACCCTTTCCCTGATGACCGGGGAACTGGAAAATGTGTATTCCAATCTGACCGAATATGGCGGAACCATCCGCTACAACAAAGATCTGTCGGATCTTCTGAAAGAATACCGCGCAAAACCGGATAAAGTCTGCAAAGCCCGCATCACGCAGACTCTTTCCGATTTTGTGATCGCCAATTCCTCTGTCCTCACAGCCTCTCTGGAGGATATGGAACACAATTACTTCCATGCCATCTATTACAGCAATGTATGCAATGCGTCCTCCGCGCAGGAAGACCCTTTGTATCAGAATATCCTCGAAAAACAGGCCGGATCCTGTTATCGGTATCTTTCTCCGGATCTGTTTATCGCCCAGGACCTCTCCCTCGGCCACCATGCGATGGAACTGATCCAGCTGATCCATCTTGATCACACGCCCTATGTTTTCCGGATCTATGCGGATCTGAACACCGCCATCCGACATATCTCCTTGCTGGATAACAACACCTTCTCCGACACAGCGGTCCTGTACGGTGATGGTACGGCGGCCTATATCTCCGGTGAGCGGTTCGAAGAGGATAAAGACAATCTCTCTTCTCTCTTCCCCTACACCGTGAGCACCGGAAGACTCCGGACAAATGCGGGCGTATATTTTTATCAGAAGGATATCAACACCGGCTGGATCCTGCTGGGATTCTCACCCAACCGGATCTATCACAGGGTTTTGATCCACATTTTCTCGATCGTTACCCTCCTGTACCTTTTGTCCGCCGTGATCTACACCCTGTTTCTTGTTCTTTCCATCCGGCATTTTCTGCAGCCGCTCGGCATCTTAAACCTCGCTATGCAGGAGTATTCCGCAGGAAACGAAGTAAAGACCGAGATTCATACGCAGGACGAGATTGAGACTCTGAACGATTACTTCCTGGAAATGACGCAGAAGATCAATGAACAGGTGGATGATATCCGGGAGCAGGAACATGTCAATTCCGTCACCAACTATAAGCTTCTCGCAACACAGATCGATCCGCATTTCATCTACAACGCCATGAACATCATCAATATCATGGCGCGGGAAGGAAATACGACGGCGGTTCAGGAGATCAACAGCGCCTTGATCAAGATCCTTCGGGAGCGTCTCAATACCAAGCTTACCATCACGGACACGGTGGAAAACGAGCGGGATACTCTCTATCAATACTCCCGGATCATGGCGTATCGCTATGAAAACAAGATCCGCCTCTCCATGGATGTGGACAGCGAGCTTCTGGATTGTCAGATCCCCAAGAACATTCTGCAGCCGCTGGCGGAGAACAGCTTCTATCATGGCTTCCCTTCTCTGGCCGACGGCCAGGAAGGACACATCGACATCGTCATCTATTCCATCGAGGACGAGTTGGTGATCGAGATCAGCGACGACGGAGCGGGGATCGCTCCGGAACGGCTGGAGATCCTGCGGAACCGCTCCTATGAAATCTACAACGACAAAAAGCCTCATATCGGACTGGACAACATCCGACAGAGGCTTGCCTTCATGTATCATGATCAGTATCAGTTTGAGATCCAGAGTACGCAGGGATACGGAACCACAATCAGCATCACCATTCCTCTGATCCGTTAATTCATTTCCAGTCCTGCCTCATGATTTATTCATTGACGATCAGATCCTCGAAGGAGTTTTTTACGCTGCTCTTCATCAATATTTCATGGAATTGCCGGCAGGCATACAATCGCTCGCACTCTTTACTTCTGCCTGATAATTGCCCGGTTTATCGTCCGGATTTCTTCCTCCTGCACCTTCACTATTTCCCGGTCATAAGTCAGAATGCCATTCACTTCATCCTCCACGTCCGTCACCTGGGTATACACCACCGCACTTAGTCCGAGGCGGAAATTCGGGATCAGTTCTTTTTGCCACAGGTCGAGGATCCCCTGTGTCAGTTCTTCTTTGGAAGAGTACTTGCGGTACCCGTACTCTTCGTCACAGCAGCTGTGCTCCGGAAGGCGCAGGGAATAGCCTCCGCACTCTGTCAGAGCTACGACTCTGTTTTTCTGCGGTCTGATTCTCAGCTTTCGGAAATAGTTGTGAATACTGTACATATCCCCGCCGCCCTGGTCGAACCATCCGCTGGCTTCATCGATGAGCCTGCCGGAGTCCAGGCGGCGGATCATGGCAGTGGCTTTCCTCGCGTCAAACTGGCCCCAGCCTTCGTTGAAGGGGACCCAGGCAACGATGGATGGATGGTTATACAAGTGCCGTATCGTTTCCCGAAGCTCTATGTAGTACTCCTTTCTTCCTTCCGGATTTTTCCGGGAGAAAAGCGCATAATGACTGTCTTTGATCATTCTGCACGCCCATGGAGTGATGTTAGGCATGATCGTCACGAAGTTGGAGATGTACCTATCTCCGCCGCACACCATGTCCTGCCAGACCAGCATCCCGATCCGGTCGCAGTGATAATACCAACGCTCCGGTTCGATCTTGATATGCTTGCGAAGCATGTTGAAGCCAAGCTCTTTCATCTTTAGGATGTCATACTGCAGTGCTTCATCGGAAGGTGCGGTATACAGTCCATCCGGGAAATATCCCTGATCCAACAGGCCATTATGAAAATACGGGTGGTTGTTCAGGAAAAAGCGGAGGATGCCTTCGGAATCCCTCTGCACGGAAATCTTCCTCATCGCGAAATATGTTTTGACCTGATCCTCTCCCATACGAAGCGTCATATCGTACAGGTTCGGCTCCTCCGGCGACCAGCTTTTGAAATCCGGGAGACCGATCCGGCAGGTCTGGCCGCTGAGAAAATCAGCCTCAGTGATCTTCTGACCCGCAAATGTAATTTCAGCGTGAACAGCTGTTCTGAGGGGCTGGCTTGACAATACCCTGATCCGTATCTGGCTGTTATCATAATCCGGTGTCATTTTTATGCGGGTTATATAATTCTCCGGAACCTGCTCCATCCAGACCGTCTGCCAGATGCCGCTCTGGGCGGTATACCACATACCGCCGCGCTCCAGAGACTGTTTTCCTTTGGCATGAAAGGATGTGTCCGAAAAATCCCTGACCACGACCCGTAGGAGATTCTCTCCATCACACAATGCATCTGTCACATCAAGCGAAAAAGGAAGATATCCTCCGGTATGGTTTCCAACCTTCTGGTCATTGATATAGACTGTGCAGATCTGATCGACCGCACCGAAATGAAGGAGCCAGCGGCCGTTTTCCCAGCCGGCATCCTTTCCAGATCCGGCAGCCTTTCCGGTTTTCGTCTCGTTCGGGCAGAATACAAGATTGGTCAGGCGAAATGTCCTGCGATAGTGAAGGTATTCCTCCGGCTGCAGCTGTCGGTTCACCCCGGACAGCGGAGCTTCCGGCGAAAATGGAACAAGGATCTGTCCGTCATATTTTTCCGGATCACCTTCCGAATCTGTAAAGGCATAGTCCCAGTATCCGTTCAAATTTACATAGCTCTTCCGGACCAGACCCGGCCTCGGATATTCCTTCAGGACCGAAGCCGGATCCAGCTTCCGGCCCCATCTTGTGTATAATGTTTTGGGCATAACCTCACTCCCTTATTCATTCTCGCCAAAGTTTTCTCGGCCGCAATTTTGTCTTACTATGGTTGTGGCCGGAATCCGTTCTGATATTTACCCGGCCGCACGCAACAACTCAAAATCTCTAAATCCCACAGGCCTTCAACAATGCATCATTCTTGACGCATGATAAACCGCCTGACTCTTTCAATGGTATCCTGCAGGATTTTTATATCTGTTTCTACGTTTCCGGTTTCAAGCGAATGGTTTGCATGTTCTGTAAGAAAAAGCGGAATATCCTGTTTTTCACAGGCAGTCCGGATTTCGTCTGTGTCTGCCCAGGGATCTGATGTTCCGTGAAAGGCGATCCCTTCGTCTATTGTGTAATGAAAGGTTTCTTCCAGAGGAGTAAAAAGGATGTTCCTTACCGACAGGCTGTGATTCTTTGCGTAACCTGCGGCTGCAGCAGTACCGATGCTCTTTCCGACAAAAACTATCTCCTCACAGGCCGTCCACTCTGTTTCTTTCAAAATCTCTTCTGCCTGATCGGCTGCGGACAAGAATGCCTGCTTCATCTTCGAGGCATCGCCTTTTACGTTTTTGGGGAAATTTCCGTAGGGAACCGGCACTACTTTGTATCCTTTTTCCCTGCAGAGCTTTCCTGTATAATATAACAGCGGTTTGTCACAGGTATATCCTATCCCCGGGAACAGAACTGCAATTTTTTTCGATTCCGTTTCGCAGTCACCCTTCTTATTATGCTTCATTTTCATCTCTCTCCTGTTTTTGCTTCTTATAATCCAGACTGTATTGTTCCCGCTCAAATTCCTGATGGTTTTACACTCAAATCTCCTGTGCTTCACAAATCTCCTGTGCTTCACAAATCTCCCGTGCTTCACAAATCTCCCGTGCTTCACAAATCTCCCGTGCTTCACAAATCTTCTGCTCTTCATAGAATTCTGGTTTCAAATAATAAAAGCAACGGTGGAACAAAAAGAACCGTCTCCTGTGTTCTTATCCATTTTATCATTTTAACAGACTCTTATCAACATAAAGCAAAGCATGGAATAGCTGCTCTTCACATCCCGGCCGTAAGCGGATGGTCTGAGCCCTCCATTCGGAATGTTGTCTTACTTTTCACGAAAATTGACACAGGTTTTCGTGGGTGATATTATTGTTTTATAAGCCGTTGCACATGAAATGTTTGATGAGTTTTCAGAAAGGAGTAACCCATGAAAAACAGGTGTTTTGCTTTCACATTAGCGTGTATCCTTTCAATTGGCAGCGCTTTTATGACTGCTGCCGAATCAGGCTTTCAGGAAATACCGGAAGAACAGATAATAGCAGACACAGTAATACCGGATTCCTTCTTTTCGGAAGAGGAGGAGACATTTTCTGATGAGACGTCCGAAGAGCTGTCGGCAGCGGACCTGAGCATTCAGGACGAAGCTGAAGGTGACCTGTTCCTGGCGGATGAACCGGCGGGCGACATTTTCCCTGGAGATGAAACGGCCGATGGTCTGATCCTTCAGGATGGAACTACAGACGAACTGCTTCTTCAGGAGGAATTTACAGACGACCTTCTTTTTCAGGAGGAGACGTCAGATGAAGAAGCTCTCCTTCAGGAGGAAGAACTGACAGACAGCCTGTCAAACGCTCCTGATGGCAGCGAAGCAGCCGAAGAAGACACTGATTCGGATGAAGACGAAGATTCAGCCCCCGATGAGATTAACGAGGATTCCTCCGAATTGCAGTCCGGAGAGCCCGAAAAAGCCGGGAAAGGTTCCGCGGCTTCCCCCGTTGCTTATAAGCTCGGCGCTTTGCAAGGCGGCGAATTTACAGCTAAGAATCAGTCGGATTACTATGGCTTTACCCTTAAAAAAGACACTTATCTCAAAGTAACCGGTACCTTCTATCTTGACAGCGCCGAACTTGAAATCTATGAAAAAAGAGGTTCCAGACTGATCAGGGTTCTTGCTGAATATGATACATTTGACTCATTGTTGTACGAAATGTATCAGCAGATTCCGGGTGTCGACAGGTCTGTGCACCTCAAAGCCGGTAATTATGTTGTTAAAGTAACATGTTATGGATTAATGCCTGACGGTTATGATATGGGCAGCAGTTACGATTTTCGTATAAAAGATAACTCCGGCAGCGACCCATCCGCGAGGTCCAGGCTGAATTATTTTACCTGGTACAGTGGAAATGTACAGGAGCCGGACCTCAAGAATTCACCTCTTACCGGAAATGTCGGTACCAAGGACTCCTATCCGATGCAGGTGCCCTATCCTGCAAACTTCAGGGTAGGCGTCTACTGTGAAAGCGATTATTCCGAAGGCGTCCGGGTGAAGGTGCTGAACAGTGATGGCGTAACGGTAAGGCTCAGCAAGACAGTTCTTCCCTCACCCTTTGCAACTCCGATCTATTTCAGTCTGAATCTGCCGGCAGGCAATTATAAGCTGGAGCTTTCAAGCTCAGGCGACGGGCTGCTCTCAGGGGAGTCAGGAGACTGTGAATCTGCAAAGTATCATTTCTTTACAGAGATCACTTATCCGACACCTATTTATAAGCTTATAGATGAGGGAAGTGGTTCCTTCAGGGTTTATTGGAGCACCAGAGGTGTCTATGCAGACGGCTATCAGATACGGTGGTCCAAGGACAAGAATTTCAAAAACGGAGTAAAGTCCGCAAGCTATACCGGTATCAACAATACTTCCCGCCTGGGGCTGGATGTTGGAAGCACTTATTATGTGCAGGTCCGCACCTGGCGTGACCGTAAGACGCACGCCTCCGACACAGATAAGAAACGTTTTTACTCCGGCTGGAGCAACGCAAAAAGCATAAAGCTTACCAAAACACTAAAGAAGGCCTCCTTTATCAGATGCTATAACGACAAAGGGACTATCCGGGCAACGTGGAAGAAGGTCGCCGGGGTTGAAGGCTATCAGATTCGATATTCCTTAAACAGCAGCCTGACCGGGGCGAAGTCGGCCAGTACAAAGGGAACCTCGTACAGCAAAGGCGGGTTTTCCACTTCAAAAAAATGGTACGTGAGCATCCGCACCTATAAGACCGGAAGCGATGGGAACCGATACTATTCGCAATGGAGTACACCGGTCAAGGTCTGACGGGTGAGCACGGGAAGATGTGTATAATATATGACAGGGGACGGTTCTCTGTCTTGTAAAAAATAAGACAGGGAACCGTCCCCTGTCTTAAAAGAGGTTATTATTTGTATGTACAGCAATGAAACTACTGTTAATGCACACAACAATGAGGAGGCGCGTATCCCTTTTGCCCATCTTCACACGCATACAGAATACAGTCTCCTTGACGGTTCCAATAAGATCAATGAATATGTCGCCCGGGTCAAAGAACTGGGGATGAACAGCGCGGCTATCACTGACCATGGGGTCATGTATGGTGTTATTGATTTTTACAAGGCTGCGCGGGCTGAGGGTATAAATCCTGTCCTGGGATGCGAGGTTTATGTGGCCCCAGGTTCAAGGCTTGACCGGGAGAACAGCGCGGGCGATGACAGATATTATCATCTTGTCCTTCTTGCGGAGAACAACCAGGGCTACCAGAATCTGATGAAGATCGTTTCAGACGGTTTTGTTGAAGGGTTCTATTATAAACCCCGGGTGGATCTTTATATTCTGGAAAAATATCATGAAGGAATAATCGCCCTTTCGGCCTGCCTTGCAGGTGAAGTGGCCAGGAATCTGACCCGCGGGCTTTATGACAGGGCGAAGGAAGCAGCCCTCCGGTATCAGGACATTTTTGGCAAGGGCAATTTCTTTCTGGAAATGCAGGATCACGGCATTCCGGAGCAGCAGAATGTAAACCAGCAGCTTCTTCGCATGCATCAGGAAACCGGCATAGATCTCGTGGTGACAAACGATATTCACTACACTATGGCTGAGGATGCTGAGCCCCACGATGTGCTGCTCTGCCTTCAGACCGGTAAGAAGCTTGCCGACGAGGACCGCATGCGTTACGAGGGCGGCCAGTACTATGTCAAGTCCCCGGAAGAGATGGCGGCGCTTTTCCCCTATGCGCTTGAAGCGCTTGAGAACACTCAGAAGATCGCTGACCGCTGCCATGTGGAGATAGAGTTCGGCGTGACCAAGCTTCCAAAGTTTGATGTGCCTGAGGGCTATACCTCCTGGGAATACCTGAACAGGCTTTGCTATGATGGTCTCGCAGAGCGCTACGATCCAATTACAGACGAACTTAAGGAACGGCTTTCCTATGAGCTTGAGACCATCAAAAACATGGGCTTTGTCGATTACTTCCTGATAGTGTGGGATTATATTAAATACGCCCGGGATCATGACATCATGGTAGGCCCGGGGCGCGGCAGCGCGGCCGGAAGCCTTGTAGCCTATACTCTGGACATCACCCAGCTTGATCCCCTTAAATATGACCTGCTGTTCGAGCGGTTTCTCAACCCCGAACGTGTATCCATGCCGGATATCGATGTTGACTTCTGCCCTGAAAGGAGGCAGGAGGTCATAGATTATGTGGTGCGTAAGTACGGTAAAGACCGTGTGGTCCAGATAGTCACCTTCGGAACCATGGCCGCAAGGGGTGTCATCCGTGATGTAGGGCGCGTGCTTGACATGCCTTACGCATCGGTGGACATAATTGCCAAAATGGTGCCGCAGGAGCTTGATATAACGATCGAGAAAGCACTCCAGATGAACCCGGAGCTCAGAAAAGCCTACGAGGAGAAGGAAGATGTAAAGAGGCTGATCGATCTTGCCAGACGCCTTGAAGGACTTCCCCGCCACAGTTCAATGCATGCCGCCGGTGTCGTGATAAGCCAGAAATCGACGGACGAATATGTGCCTCTCTCACGCGGGCAGGACGGTTCCATTACCACACAGTTCACAATGACTACGCTTGAAGAGCTGGGACTTCTTAAGATGGACTTCCTCGGGCTCCGGAACCTGACGGTAATCCAGAATGCCGTGCGCCTTATTGAGCGGGATACCGGTGTCCATATTGATATGAAGAATATTGACTACGCTGACCAGAAGGTCCTGAGTTCACTGGGCACCGGCCGCACTGACGGTGTGTTCCAGCTTGAAAGCGCGGGCATGAAAGGTTTCATGAAGGAGCTTAAGCCTCAGAGCCTTGAGGATATGATCGCCGGGATATCTCTGTACCGTCCAGGTCCTATGGATTTTATCCCCCAGTATATACGTGGTAAAAACCGCCCTGATACGATACATTATGACTGTCCTGAGCTGGAACCCATACTCTCGGCAACCTACGGCTGCATTGTGTATCAGGAGCAGGTTATGCAGATAGTCCGTTCGCTTGCGGGTTATACCCTGGGGCGCAGTGACCTGGTCCGCCGTGCAATGTCGAAGAAAAAGGCTTCTGTCATGCAGAAGGAACGGCAAAACTTTGTATACGGAAATGAAGAAGAGGGTGTTCCGGGTTGCATAAGCAGGGGCATCTCCGAAAAAACGGCAAACAAGATCTTTGACGAAATGACGGATTTTGCCCGGTATGCTTTCAACAAGTCCCATGCGGCAGCATACGCCGTGGTTTCATACCAGACAGCTTATCTCAAGTATTATTATCCGGTAGAGTTTATGGCGGCGCTTCTGACTTCGGTTATCGATTCCAAGAATAAGGTTTCGGAATATATCCAGGTCTGCCGCCAGATGAACATTAAGATACTGCCTCCTGATATAAATACAGGGATGTTTGGATTTTCGGTCGACCAGAATGCAATACGTTACGGCCTTTCCGCCATCAAGAACGTGGGGCGGCCTTTTATCGAAAGCCTTACACGTGAGCGTGATGCCAACGGGCTGTACAAGACTCTGGAGGATTTCATAAGAAGAAATTCATCCCAGATGAACAAACGTATGATCGAAAACCTTATAAAAGCAGGCGCACTCGACAGTCTTCCCGGCAACCGCAGGCAAAAGCTGGCGATCTATTCTAGGGTCATTGACCATGAATCCCAGTCCAGGAAAAATACTATGGACGGGCAGCTCAGCCTTTTTGATTTTGCCGTCGAAGAAGACAAAAAGAATTTTGAGATCCGCCTGCCTGAGCTTCCGGAGTTTGACCCCGAGCTTCTGCTTTCATTCGAGAAAGAAGTTCTCGGTATCTATCTGAGCGGGCATCCTCTGGAAAAGGACCAGGCATTGATGGAAAAAATCATTACGGCTAAAACTATCGATTTCGAGCAGGATGAAGATACCGGCCTTCCGCATGTGCGTGACCAGCAGACGGTTATAGTCGGGGGAATGATCACAGAGAAAACTGTTAAATATACAAAGAAGAATCAGGTTATGTGTTTCCTGACTCTGGAAGATCTGGTCGGTACGATGGAGATCGTATGTTTCCCCAATAAGTATGCCGAACTGCAGTCTTTCCTTACAGAAGACCAGCGGCTGTTCATTCAGGGCCGCGTGTCAGCCGAGGATGACAAGGCAAGCAAGCTTATTCTGGAGAGGATCCGTCTCTTTGAAAATGTTCCCTCGGATATGTGGATACAGTTCGCCGATAAGGCTGAGTATGTGAGCAAAGCGAAAGAGCTTGAAGCTGAACTTCAGAGTTCCCCGGGAAGCAGCACAGTTGCGATCTTCCTGCGGGATGTTCATGCTGTAAAGCGTCTTCCTATGCAGAATAATGTAGATCCGAATGAAGAATTTGTTATCAGGATGAAAGAAAAGTATGGGGAAGAGAATATACGGCTGGTGCAGCGCGCGCTTAAGAGCTTATAATTTCAGATGCATGCACGGGCAGCACGCAAGATTTGTGCATTATATGTGCCGGGAGGCCATTGAAACTTTATCTTAAGGTTATAATTTATGACAAAAAAATGGAAGACCTCCTGGTCCTCGTAAACCAGGAGGTCTTCCATTGGCACCCGCAGGAGCCTTGAGAGCGCCAGCAGGTTGTCCACCGTGGGCAGACACTCGCCGTGCTGCCACTTATAGATTGCCTGTGGGTATTCAAACCCGAAATAGGCCTGAAGATCCTTTACCGTGAACCCGGCTTCACGGCGGCACCGCTCTATGCGGCGTCCGGTTCCCACAAGGTCGATAACCGGGAAAGCCATCGCTGTTCCTGTCATTTACATCCTTCCCTTCAAGCAATTGAATCAAACACTCTCCTGATACCTTCAAAAAATGTGTTTGCCGTTTACCATCCGGCAAAATATGCTGTTGTCTGTAAGGATGAATTTAAGCGGTGAAAACATGTCTATTATATTTCCTTGTAAATTACCCGTCAACCCTCTTTTGTGTTTTTTTTGTGAACAAACGTTACTGGCCCACATAAGACAGAGAACCGTCCCCTGTCTTACTTTTTACAGCCCCTCATTCAGCATCTCGCCCTTACGGGCTCCATAATGTCATGTTGTTGACATAACATGTATATCAATGCTACAATGCCAGATAACAAGGGGCAACTGACAGCAACTGCTATTTATAATATCAACAGCTTAAGTTGAATGACCTTGCTCACCCTGCGCAGGCCTGAGCCTGCCGCAAGCGTGTTCATAGGTGCGCCTGACGTGCACCTCAAAAGCTTCATTGACATGCTGGAATTTTGAAAGGGTAATGCTTATGAAAATTAAAACATTGACATTTCTTGCTGTTGCTGCAGCAGCTGCGGCTGCGCTTTCCACCAGTGCATTTGCAGAGGATCAGCTTGACAAGATCAAAGAAGAAGGAAAAATCGTTTTTGCAATGGAGGGCACCTGGGCTCCCTGGACATATCATGATGAGGATGGAAATCTTACGGGATATGATACAGAAGTGGGACGGCTTATCGCAGAAAAACTCGGTGTGGAAGCGGAATTTATCGAAGGGGAGTGGGACGGTCTTTTTGCCGGCCTTGACAGCAAACGCTACGATGCCGTTATTAATGGTGTTGAAGTGACTGAAGAAAGGGCGGAAAAATACGATTTCTCGGAACCCTATGCGTTTATCCGCACAGCCCTCGTAGTACGTGATGATTATGATGAAATCGCTTCTTTTGAGGATCTTGAAGGAAAAACAACCGCCAACAGCTTTAACAGTACCTACATGCTGCTGGCCGAGAGCTATGGCGCTGAAGTCAAAAATGTGGATTCACTGAGTGAGACCATCGATATGCTCGCAAGCGGCCGTGTCGACGCGACACTCAATGCGGAAGTTTCTATCTATGATTACCTGCAGGAACGTCCGGATGCCCCGATAAAAATCGTAGCCCTTACTGATGACGCCTCCGAGGTTTCCATTCCTCTCCGTAAAGGCGAAGAGTCCGAATCCCTCAGAGAAGCTATCGACAATGCAATCACCGAGCTTCGGGAAGAAGGCGAGCTATCCAGGCTTTCAGAACAGTTTTTCGGCAGTGATATTTCAGGCGCGGAGTAATGACAGAAAGAGTTGCACAGATACTGATATCATCTTTTACAAAGATACTGATCCCCGGCATAAAGGTTACAATACCGCTTACGATCCTTTCGTTTGCGCTCAGCCTTGTCCTGGCGCTTTTTCTGGCGCTTTTTCAGACTGCCAATGTGCCGGTGCTTAAGCAGATCTCGCAGATCTACGTGTGGATATTCAGGGGAACTCCCCTCCTTGTACAGCTGTTCATCATTTTTTTCGGCCTGCCGTCCCTCGGGATAATGCTGGATGCGTTTCCCTCGGCGGTCATAGCATTCGGGATGAATCTGGCAGCTTACAATGCAGAAGTGATCAGGGCATCAATACTAGCCGTTCCCCGCGGACAGACGGAGGCAGCCCTGCTTATCGGGCTTTCCTACCCCCAGCTTATGGCAAGGGTAGTAATACCACAGGCTTTCCCGATTGCTTTTCCATCTTTATTCAACAACCTGATATCGCTTGTGAAGGATACGTCGCTGGCCTCAAGCATCACTGTGGTGGAGCTTTTCACCACAGCCCAGCAGATCGCGGCAAGGACTTATGAACCCTTTGCGCTGTACTGTGAGGCCGCGGTAATCTATCTGATATTCTGCACAGCGCTCACCTGGATACAGGGGGCTGTGGAAAAGCGGCTCGTATTTGAGCACAAGGAGACCAGCGGGAGCAGGCGCGCTATAGTTGGATAGAGGCGCGGTAAAAAAAGTAAGATAGGGGACGGTACAGATGCTTCAGGTAAAAAACCTTTACAAATCTTTTGATGACCTGCGCGTTCTTAACGGGGTTGAGTTTAAGGTTGAAAAAGGTGAAGTGGTCGCGGTTCTCGGGCCGAGCGGTTCGGGAAAGACTACTCTTCTCAGGTGCATCAGCTTTCTGGAGAAGGCTGACCGCGGCGATATGATTTTTGATGAATTCAGTTACGACATGACAAAGGTAACCTCACGTCAGATCCGCGATATGCGTCTGCAGATGGGTTTTGTTTTTCAGAGCTTTAATCTGTTCCGCAACATGCCGGCGTGGAAAAATGTGACGGAGGGCCTTGTGACGGCAAGGCATATGCCTAAAGATGAGGCAAGAGATATTGCCATGGAGATGCTGCGCAAAGTAGGCATGGAGGATCGGGCGGAATACTTCCCGGATCAGCTTTCTGGCGGACAGCAGCAGAGAGTCGCTATCGCACGGGCCATTGCGGCCAATCCGCGTGTGATCATGTTTGATGAGCCTACTTCTGCACTCGACCCGGAGCTTACCGGCGAAGTGCTTGACGTCATGAAAAAGCTTGCCGATGAAGGCACCACGATGGTGGTCGTAACCCATGAAATGGGTTTCGCCAGGGAGGCAGCAAACCGAATAGTTTTCATGGAAGGCGGCGTGGTGGTCGAAGAAGGCAAAGCATCGGAATTCTTTAATAATCCAAAAGAAGAAAGAACCCGGCAGTTTCTGCGCCGTATTCTCGGAGGAGGCGCCTAAGCCTCCTCTTTACTGACGAATGATAAATATCCGGCACGAAAGGAGGCGGTTATGTGGGCATATATGTCAATCCCGGCAATGCAGCTTTTGCAGAGATTAATGATTCCGATTATGTGGATAAAACCCTTCTTATCGACCTGATCAATCAGACTATCGGAAAGAAAAACAAACTGACTTGTGTCAGCAGACCGCGCCGCTTTGGGAAATCATATGCAGCCAAAATGCTTTCAGCATACTATTCCTGCGAATGTGATTCACACGGGCTGTTTGATGATAAAAAAATTGCCGGTTCTAATGAGTATGAAAAATACTTAAACAAGTACAATGTTATCTGGCTGGATATTACAGGATTTACTTCTGAAGTTAAAGATTCGTCTATTTCCTTCAGGAAAATTCCAGAAATGATAAAACGGGCGCTGTGGAAGGATTTATGCGAAAGTGGTTTCACTCCGGAAGAAGGGGACTCTCTGAATGAATTTCTTCTTCGTTGTGTTGACAGAGATGGAGGCAAGCCATTCATCTTCATAATTGATGAATGGGATGCGGTAATTCGGGAAGCTAAGGATGATCCGGCCGCGCAGGAAGCATATTTAAACCTGTTAAGAGGATGGTTTAAAAACAACAATTTTACGCCAAAGGCTGTTGCTGCTGCCTATATGACAGGGATCCTCCCCATTAAGAAAGACGGAAGCCAGTCTGCCATTTCCGATTTTAAGGAATTCTCTGTGGTAAAGCCAAGAAAATACGGAGAGTTCGTCGGATTTACAGAGAGTGAGGTTAAGCAGCTGTGCGCCAGGCATAATGTTGATTTCGAAACCATGAAGCTGTGGTACGATGGTTACTCTTTCCAGGATGTTGGATCTGTTTACAATCCCAATTCTGTGATGGAAGCTATTGAAAACAATGAATTTGACTCCTATTGGAGGGAAAGCTCGGCTGCGAAGGAACTGCTGGATTATATCAGCAAAGATTATAATGGCCTGACTAAGACTATCGCAGAATTGATAGGCGGTGTTGAAGTAAAAGTCAACACAAAAGGATTTGCAAATGACCTTACCACCTTTCACGGAAAAGATGATGTTCTGACATTGATGATCCATCTCGGATATCTGGCATATGATTCTGACCACAACACCGTACGCATACCGAACGAAGAGATCCGTCTGGAATTTCAGCAGTCTATTCATGAGGTAAGGCATGATGCCACCATAAAGCGGCTTCAAGAGAGCGAACAACTGTTTGCGGATACGATACAGATGAATGAAGAAGCTGTCGCAGCTCAGATAGAGAAGGTACATGCCGAAGAAACCGCGGCAATCCATTATAATAGAGAAGACAGCCTGAGAAGCGTTATCAAGCTTGCTTATTATTCATACAGAGACCATTATGTTCAATTTGAGGAACTCCCCGCCGGTGAGGGCTTTGCAGATGTTGTATATCTTCCCAAAGCCGACTCTGAATGGCCGGTTCTGGTAATTGAACTGAAGTGGAACAAAAAAGCGGAAAGTGCGATCGACCAGATTTTGAACAGGAAATATCCTTCTGCCATAAAGGATTTCGGACGGCCAATCTTACTTGTGGGAATAACGTATGATAAGGATCTAAAGGCAGAGCATAAAAAGCATTCTTGCAAAATAATCGAATATACAGAGTAAGGAGGAGATGGTTCTCTGTCTTATTTTTTCTGTTTGCAGCTCAGAAGCTGCAATAAAGAGAAAAATAAGACAGAGAACCGTCCCCTGTCTTATATTATACTCTTCTCCAAACATCAGTAGTCCCGCAACCGTAGGATGAAGTTTGCCGTCAACATCTGATATAAATGCAGCGCCAATTCTTTCAAGATACGAAATATCATCAGGTTTATGCCATACATGATCAGGATTTACTGTAATATGGCGACTCCGTCGATCTCATATGTGTCAACATTTCCTCCGTTTTTATACTCTTACGACCGCGTTTCTGTTCATCCGGTTTGTCAGCATACTGGAGGCAGCTCATTTTCTTCCTCAGCTGCTGGCTGCGGTGTTTCTGGCGGCAGTTGATTTTCATTTTCTCCGGAGTCCGTGTTCGTGCTCATCATTGCGCGGTCTCTTATGCTCTTGCGGGGGGCTTGCGCTGCAGCCTTTTTCTGCTGAGCCTGTCTTACGGTATTTACTGCATAAACCCGCTCGGGATCCATCTGGTGAAGCTTTCTCATCCGGTTTGCTCCGAGGAACATAAATACAAGAACGAGTATCGTGTACAGGAGTGACCCGAGGAAAAGGGCATGCTTAAAGAACATCAGCAGTACATAAGCGATTTCGGCTGCGATGAGGATAATCACTGCAGTCATGGTTATTCCGGCTTTATCCACGCGGTTTGACAGGCGCAGGCAGATGAGCCCTATAATTAACCTGATAACGACCATGACTATGCAGGCTATGCCCAGGATGCGGAAGTCATTAACAGTGATCCCTAGAGCATTCATATCCTTCTTGAGAGCCGCAACATCGATCTCCTGCGTTCCCTCAGCTGTATTTGCGGCATCTCCGGCTGTTGGGGTTTCTCCGTCTGTAGATGTTTCTTCATTGGCAGCTGCTTTCTCTGAGTCCGTATCTTCTGCGGCTGTTTTTTCTTTTGATGTATCTGTGGCTTCTACAGCAGCATCTGTGTTTTCTTTAGCAGCAGTTGATTCCACCTGATCCTGCTTTCCTGCATTTTCTTTGTCATATTCCTCTACCATGCTGACTATTCCGAACCACCTAAAACCGTCCATCAGCGTGGATGAGGCCGCATTTACCATAAGGACAATGCTGGCGATGACCAGGAACATCCTGGCATTCATTGCATATTTAATCTCTTTCATTTTATCCTGTTGTTCCATAATCGACTCCTGTTATTGCTGTATTAGTACAACTCGGAGGGACGTGTACCTCTCCTCCATAAATAGGAAAACAGCAGAATTTCCCAAGTGGATTCTCCCAGCGAAGGGAAGCTCCGGATGACGCCTTGGCAGCACATGGGGATAGCCGGTAAAACCAGCTCATTCTGCCCATCGTTTCCTTTTTATTTCATATTCAGTGTCGTGATGCAGTCGTACCGGACGGTTTTTCCGCTGATCAAATAATCCGGCTTCACTCCGGCAAGATAAGGCCCTTTAATCGGCCTTTTTATTATTATCCTCCTTGGGGATGCCTTCATTGCGGCTGATAAAAGTCCGGTTTCGTCTGTGCAGGGCTTTTCCAGTTTTTGCAGCAGCTGCGCCTTTTTCTTTACCAGGCTGCTCTTCTGCCTTTCGGGAAACATCGGGTCAAGAAGAATGATATCCGGCCTGAAGGGCAGATTCGGAAGCAGTTCACGGCTGTCACCTTTAAGGAGCTTCATCCTGGCAATAATTTCTGCCAGGGCTGGTACTTCCGCTGCCCTTTTCATGGCATCATTCAGCAGTTCCGCGATGACCGAGTCGAATTCACACATCCATACATTCCAGCCTGCAGCGGCCAGGAGAAACGAGTCTTCTCCAAGACCCGCCGTCGCATCTACGGCATTTTTACCTGCTTCAGGATCTTTTATCCTGGCAGCACGCACCAGAAGCTCTCTTGAAAGGCTGTCGGGCCTTATTCTTTTCTGCATTCTGGTAAAGTCTCCCCGGATGGACAGGCCTCCGCTTACAAGAGTCAATCCTTCAGGCTCCATCACAAGGTGCGGCTCTTCCGATTCCTCCACAGATCGAAGATTTCCGGTACCCTCCACGGACCGAATATCTCCGGTACTCTCCACGGACAGAGAATCTTCGGTATTTTTCACCTGCCGAGAATCAACCGGCATCTTGACGGGCATCGTATCACTGATAAACGGTTCAATCATTTCATCCCTCGGCACATGCTCCGTCTCCTTCAGATCATCGGGCATCTCACATAAATTCCCTGTCACGCTAATGCCTCCAGAAAATCCGCGACTGCCTTCTCAACTTCCTCAAGTTTGTTGTCGTAACAGTGAGTATCGCCTTTTATTATAGCAAGGGATGCGTTTTTGTATTTTTTCGCGAGTTCTATTCCACAGGATACAGGAACACTTTCATCCCCATCTCCGTGAACGACAAGCACCGGTCCTCTGAACCGTTTTATCGCTTCTTCAACCGGAAGAAACTGAGCAGCACGGAAGTAATTTCCTCCAAGAACCTTTCCGTCCGGAAAGATTACCTTATCGGGGATGTTGTAAGGATCAAATTCCGCATCAAGTATGTGACCTGTAGATGCATCCTCTGCTATGCTCATGGCCGGTGACAGCGGGACGATGGCGTCCAGCCTGTCAGCCATGAGGCCGCCTGTAAGCACGGTGCACAGGCCTCCCTGCGAATGACCGACAAGGAACAGCTTTGTCGCAAATTCAAGGGATGCGGCATAATTAATTACGGTCATCAGTTCAGACATCCATTTATATATGGTATGGTCCTCGAATCGTCCACCGCTTTTTCCATGTCCGTAGAGTTCCGCCCTGAGGGTCGCAATCCCGCGCCCGTTCAGGGCTCTGCTTATCCCTGTAATGTGCGGTTCTTCCATGTGTCCGGTAAATCCATGGACAACGACCGCAAGCGGAAGTGAACCCTGCCCCGCAGGACGGTCAAGCTTCATGTGAAGCTTTATTCCATCATCATCGATATAAAATTCTTCCGATAGCAATTCTTTGTCGTACATCTTCATTCTCCCATTTGAATACCTGGCATCAGCCGAGGTTTTATCTTGCATCCATCTTGTCTTCCTTCAATATAAAAAGAGCCGGTGCATATAAAAATTATAGCACGCGGCCCCCTCTTTTCTCAACACGTTTCAATATAAATCATTGCTCCTGTGATTCCGAATATATGGCTCAGGATTTGTGATGTTATGGTGCCACAATGATTCTGACGAGTCGACTATTATCGCACTATCGCGGCTCCACATTGTCGTCCGGATTCCCAGGAAGCGTGTGTTAAAGCCCCATCCTGTTTTCCATTATGTGGCTTTGGCAGACTGCATTCTGATCTGACACGAATTTATCAGGTGAACCTCCGCAAACGCTGCAGAAGTACCTGAATATCGGGAGACCGTTTACTGTATCGCTTCTTTTGTGTGCAAGGCACATACGCTCAGGATGCCATTGAACGCCGTATATTTCCTTACTAGTATGCCGGATCGACTCTACGCATCCATCCACCGGGCAGACAGCGGCAGTCACCAGGTCTTTTCCTATAAGGTCTGCTGCCTGGTGATGCGAGCTGTTTATCGGAAATTCCTTTCCATATAGTTCGGCCAGCCAGCTGCCTTCTTCGGCGCGGCACATATGCATGTTGTCGCCTTTTCGCGTCCAGATGTGATGCTCCTTTGTTTCAAGGTCCTGGATCAGGGTTCCTCCAAAATATACATTGATCATCTGGTGCCCTCTGCATATGCCCAAAACCGGCCTGCCTGACTTTACAAAATCATCAAGTATCGAAAACTGCAGGTCATCCATATCTTTAAATGTCTTCATGCATCCGGTGTTTTTCTGACCATATCTTGAAGGACAGATATCCAGTCCTCCCGGAAGCAGAAGGCCCTGGTAGGATGTATAGTTAAACTCGCTGTAATCAAGATATTCCTGCTGGTAAGTCCTGGCTATATTATGGCTCTGAACCGATATCACTACGGGCTCCATCCCTGCAGCCTTCACTGCATTATAATAATTTGTTACATCCTGGTCTATCTCGGGTATTGCGATTCTTGGCAGTCTCATGTAAGTCAATCCTTTTCTTTCACTCGGCACGAAGTCATACAGATAAACCTGTCATCCATATGCCGGCTTCTCCGGTGGGTGCATGTTACGGTGTAATTACAGCATTTCGGTATAGTTAATGATCCTTGATGGAATTCAGGAAATCCTGTGCCCGCTGTGATTTTGGATGTGAGAAGAATTCATCCGGTGTGTTCTCCTCGATAATGCTGCCTCCATCCATAAATATTACTCTGCTTGCCACGCGGCGGGCAAAATTCATTTCATGTGTCACGACAAGCATCGTCATGCCTTCGCGGGCAAGCTCTGTCATGACATCCAGGACTTCTCCTATCATCTCGGGGTCAAGGGCGCTGGTCGGCTCATCAAACAGAATGGCTTTCGGATGCATGGCCAGGGATCTTGCTATCGCTACTCTCTGCTGCTGTCCGCCGGAAAGCTGGGCCGGCACCTTTTCGGCCTGTGAATCGACCCCTACTCTCTTGAGAAGCTGCATTGCTTCTTCCTTCGCTTCCTTGCGGGATTTGTGCAGAACGTCCATGGGTCCAAGAATTACATTATCAATTATAGTCTTGTGCGCAAAGAGGTTGAAGGACTGGAACACCATTCCAATCTGCGCACGAAGGCGGGCAAGCTCCTTTCCTTCCTGCGGCATTTTGACTCCCTCGATAAGGATCTCTCCGGAGTCTATGGTCTCAAGCCTGTTTATGGTACGGCACAGTGTAGACTTGCCTGAACCTGAAGGCCCTATGATGACGACTACCTCGCCTTTTTTCACACTTAAGCTTATGTCCTTAAGCACATGAAGGCTGCCAAAATGTTTGTCCACATGTTTCAGCTGGATCACCGGGATATCATTGCTTCCCGTCCCGATCGTTTTTTCCGGCATATCAATTTCTCCTCACCATAAATCTGCCTGTTTTATCTACTGGAATAAGACAGGGGACGGTTCTTTGTCTTATTTTATGTCTTTTGAGACAGGGAACCGTCCCCTGTCTTAGTCTGTGTTTTTGAGACAGAGAACCGTCCCCTGTCATAAAATCTGTGTTTTTTAAGACAGAGAACCGTCCCCTGTCTTATTTTCCGGTTCTGTGGGCTGCGGCAACCGATGCGCGGTTCAGAAGCCAGTTTATGACAATATATATGACCGCAACTACCAGGTATACCGACAGGAGCGCATCGTAATTTGATATCAGAACCTTAGCGTTCTGCATAAGATCCGGAAAGTTTACAACGTAGGCAAAAGTCGTATCCTTCACGACTATGACAAGCTCCGAGATCAGCGCAGGAACCACAAAGCGGAACGCCTGTGGGAATACGACCTTAAGGAAGACGCTGTGGGGCATCATCCCCAGTGACTGCGCGGCCTCCTTCTGTCCTTTTGGAACCGCGTTCACACCTGACCGCAGTACCTCGGCAACAACGCCGCAGGCCGATATTGAAACCGGAAGGCATATCTTCCAGAAAGCCGGCAGCTTTACGCCGAATTTAGGTACTACCAGAAAAAAGAAGTATATAAAAAGCAGCGTCGGCACTCCACGTGTAAATTCGATCAGTGCAGTACTGACCGCAGATGCTATTATGCTGCCGCTTATTCTCAGCACCATCAGTATAAAGCCAACCGCAAAGGTGACTATTCCGGCAACCACGGCCGCCTCAAGAGTTCCGAGAAGGCCTTTTCCAAGGAATTTCCAGGTCGTCCATTTTGTAAATATTGACCAGTACTTTGAATCAAGCTGTCCGGTCTCATAAAATCTCCGCACTACAACTACTATAAGTGCGGCAAGGGCTGCCAGCGAAAGTGCAGTTACTGCCCAGATTATTTTCTGCGTTTTTGGCCCCGGGGGTTCAAACAGGGCGTCTTTTACCGATGTCCGTTTATCTCTCATCTGAGTATCCTCACTTTCCTGTCGATCCTGTTTCCGATCTGGCCAATTACTACGGCTGTTGCGCAGTACATAAGGGCTGAGATCAGGAAGGCGGTTACTCCTCCGACCGCGTGAGTATTTATGTGCGCGACCAGTCCGGTCAGATCACGCGGATTCATGGGGACCTGACTTGCGAGAGCTGTTGTCAGCATTGTGGCTACCAGCAGATTAGTCAGAGGAAGCACGCTGGACCTCAGGGCCTGAGGAATGACCACCCTGCGGATTATCTGCATAAAAGTAAGGCCGAGTGACCTTGCCGCTTCGATCTGCCCGGTGCCTATTGTGTTTATCCCTGCCATCAGATATTCCGAGCAGAAGGCGGCGGGGATAAGCGAAGCAGCGATCAGTACACATGTAAAATAAGAAAGAAGCACGTCAAGATATGGAAGCGCGTACACCAGAACCATTAGAAGTGAGGCTCCGGGAATGTTCCTGAATATCTGAACATAGAATTCTGCAAATATCCTGAGCGGCTTTACCGGACTGATACGCATCACCGTTACGATCACTCCAATCACGAAAGCGATCGCAAATGCAAAAAAGGTGAGCTTCCAGGTCGTAAACAGCGCCGATATGTATTGATCTCCATATTGGGAGAGAAGTTCCTTGATACCCATTTAAGCAAAAACCTCATAAAAAAGCTCAGGGGGACTGTGAAGCTCAGGGTTTTCCAGCCCTTCCTTCAACAGCCCCCTGTCATTATTCATGTCCGGCATGCCAGACATGTGCCAAATTTCATGCCGGACCTGTTCCGGGCTTCTTGCCGGAACTGTGCCGGGTTTCATGCCGGAAGCGCTGCCGCCATATACAGTGCAGCCCCGGCATCCATACCCCGCCTGTCCTTAATTCCATTAAAACCCTGATGCAATTAAGCTTCAGGTTATTTCATGTCTATTATTAGTCTGTTATTCGCCTACTGCCGGTGCTTCCGGAGCTGTGTCAATTCCGGTCCTGTCGCCGAGGCTTATCTGCCACAGTTCAGCCCAGGTTCCGTCTTCCTCGATAGTTTTGAGGAAATCATTGACAAAGGCAACTCCGTCAGAATCCTTCGGAAGTCCGATGCCGTAGTTGTCTTCCGGTCCGAACACATCGCCGGCGATCTCATACACGTCAGGATTCTTAACGATTGCGTTAAGCATCAGTGTGTAGTCTGTCACGTAAGCATCGACCCTGCCCTGCTCAAGAGCAACACGGGCTTCCTGGTCATTCTGGAACTCCTCAACTACTGCTTCCGGTGCATATTCTGCAAGAATATCCGGGCCTGTCGAGCCTGCCTGTGTTGCAACGGTCTTTCCTGCAAGGCTGTCAACACCTGTTATCTCGGTATTTCCGGCTTTTACAAGAACAGCCTGCTGAGAAACATAGTACGGGCCAGCGAAAGAGATGACCTCTTTACGGGCATCAGTGATAGAGTAGGTAGCAAATACCGTGTCAACGATATCATCGGTCAGCACTGATTCACGTGTGCTTGAATCGACCTGTGTCAGTTCATATGCGGATGAATCTCCCAGGATATAATTTGCAAGCAGCTGATAGAGTCCTGCGTCAAAGCCTCTTACGCCTTCATCTGTCTCGTCCATCTGGCTGAAAAGGAAGGAAGTCCTTGTGCCGCCTACGCGGAGAACTCCTGCATCCTTAACTGCGGTTGCCCATTCGCTTGCAGCGATGGCATCTTCCGATGCTACCGGACCTGAGGAAACAAGTGAGTCAAATGCTTCCTTATCAATAGCTACTCCTTCTGCCTCCTCTGCAAATGCTGCAGATGCTCCTGTCACTGTGATGGCTGCGGCAAGAAGAATCCCGAAACCCTTTTTGATCATATTCAGCTTTTTCATAACAGCTCCTCCTTTTGCTTATGTAAAACAGCTAAAAACACCGAGGTACTGGAAAATTACAGTAAGTGCTGCTGAATTATATTACAGCATTATTCGATCGCATTTTACTGTAAAAAGATACGAGTGATATTGTAACCTACTTTTCATACTATGTCAATAGGTTATATGTGTTTTTTCCGAATATGTCCGTCGGAAATGCTGATTTCGCCTTCCTTCAGAAGATGTCCAACTGCGCGTTTGAAAGCATTTTTGCTGAGGCCAAACTCGCTGCGGATTGTATCGGGTGCAGCCTTGTCGTCGAAAGGCAGTATCCCCGAATACCGGTCAAGTGCGCTGCTTATCATTGCTGCGTCGTCCTCAATCTGCTTATAGGCTTCCTTACGTGTGCTGACGTTCAGCTTTCCGTCTTCCAGGACCTGAGTGACACGGAGTGACAGTATTTTCCCCGGAGCTGCTGCCACAGCGCCTTCCCTTGCAGGTATCAGTGCGGAGTATTTATCATCAACAGCTACAAAGGTTCCAAAGTTATCGCTTTTTTCATACACCCTGCCGGTAACCGTATCGCCTATGCCATACGGGGAATTTTTGTGGAGGTAAGGGTACACCTTCATAGTAGCGCAGAGCCGACTGCTCTTGTCCACATAGAGTGCTGCAAGAACTTCATCACCGGGTTTTACGCGGACAGTCATCTCGCGGTAGGGAAGCATGAGGTCCTTCTCAAGCCCCCAGTCAAGGAATGCGCCTATCTTTGTGACTTCCTTGACCTTCAGAACCGCCGTTTCACCGGTCTGCAGGGCAGGTTCATTCGTAGTCGCTATCAGACGATCCTTTGAATCCTTGTACAGAAATACGGATATCCTGTCGCCGCACTCCAGGCCATCAGGAACCTGTTTTGCAGGAAGGAGCACCTTTTCTGATGCGTCCCTGTCGTCCTCTTCGGCAAGATACACCCCGAAATCTGTCTTTTTTACCATATAGAGAAGCTGTTTTCTCCCTAATTCCATTTTGTTCCCCCATAGCAGCAATTAGCGCCTGCTTTTTATTTCCTGATCTGTCCGTAATAAGCGTTTGCGCCGTGTTTTCTGTAATAGTGCTTGTCCTGAAGCTCCTGCGGTGCCGGTTTAACCTGCGGGTTGATAAGCTCGCATCTTGTAGCCATCTTTGCAACTTCTTCAAGGACCACTGCGTTGTGAACCGCTTCGTGAGCATCCTTGCCCCATGCGAACGGGCCGTGGTTTTTGCAGAGAACTGCCGGAACTGCTTCGTAATCCTTATCTTTAAAGTAATCAACGATCAGAATGCCGGTGTTTTTCTCATATGCTTCGTCGATCTCTTCCTTTGTCAGGTTGCGGACACACGGAACTTCACCGTAAATGTAGTCCGCATGGGTCGTGCCGTAGCATGGAATGGCGCGGCCTGCCTGAGCCCAGCTTGTCGCCCAGGATGAATGTGTATGAACGATGCCTCCGACCTTCGGGAAAGCTTTGTAGAGTTCCAGATGAGTGGGGGTGTCTGAAGATGGATTGTAGTCGCCTTCTACTTTGTTGCCTTCAAGGTCAACTACTACCATGTCTTCCGGTTTAAGCTTGTCATAGTCAACACCGCTCGGTTTGATTACAAAAAGGCCGGATTCGCGGTCGATGCCGCTGACATTTCCCCATGTAAAGGTTACAAGGCCGTACTTCGGCAGATCCATGTTGGCAAGGTACACCTGTTCTTTCAGTTTTTCAAGCATTTTTGATCCTCCTTGTTTTGTTATTTTTATTGTTTGTGTAATATTATTACAGTTGACTGATCATTCAAATCAACAACTGTTATTCTCATTTGTGGTTGCTGTTCACGGCCCAGTCGCAAGCAGCCGGGCCTGAGCTGCCCATTCGGAATCTCGCCATTACGGGCTTCATTGCTGCTTAGCAGCCGGATTCCTCATGAAAGAATCAGAACCTGAATTCCACTGCTGTATAAAGCTCGCCCTCTTCATTATTAAGCAGAACCGTTGCCATGTCTCCGCCGATCTTTACTGCGGGGCAGAACACATCACCCTGGAAGGCCTGTTTGTGATATTCGGCCTTCATCTCCCTGACCACACAGCCTTCAGGCAGGTAATCCATAGCCATCCTTACATACTGGACGTTATTGACATGGTGGTTGATATCCAGCTGGTGCTTCTGTATGACAAAGGGTTCATCCGGAGATACGTCCTCAGGTACGGCAAGCTTGCGTTTGGCGTATGGCATTTCAAGCTTTTCATCAAGGACATAGCCCTTAAGGTCATCCTCCCTGAGCCTCGCAGGAGTGCCGGTCTCTATATTCAGATTTGTCCACAGAGAATTGGCCACGGCGAGCAGCTCACCGTTTTCCCCTTCCATTTTGAAATTACGGTGGCCGAAGCACATGACAAGCTTATATGGCAGTGTTGTAGTACGTATAAACTCTCCCTGCTCAGGATAGCGGTTTATTATCACCTGCCAGGAGCTGAGCACCCATATCCTGTTGCGCGACATAGTGGATTTTGAGCCCTGGTTGATCGAATCCGCCTGAAACGTGCAGCAATCCTGAAAGTAGTCAAGTATGCCCGGTAATGTAAGCTTTCCATCTGTCCCCGCTTCACTGAAGCGCACCCTGCTGTCAAAAAAATATGCCATTGTTTTAATCCCTCCAAATATGCCTATTATTATACACATTCAGGCGCAAGGGCGCAAGTAAAACGGAAACAGTAACATAAGACAGGGGACGGTTCTCTGTCTTAGAGAACCGTCCCCTGTTGTAATTTTGCAATGGGTGTCGGCAAAACCGGAGCAAAGGGAACTGATGAATTTATTCAAACTTAGGCAGCGCGGCTATGCTCTTCTGCAGTTCTTCATCCGTAGGTATGGTATCTGTCATTGTACCGTCGTTATACTGCTGATAAGCGACCAGGTCGAAGTAGCCGGTTCCGGTGAGTCCGAAAAGAATGTTCTTCTCTTCTCCGGTCTCTTTGCATTTCAGCGCTTCGTCTATCGCTGCCCTTATTGCATGGCTGCTCTCGGGTGCCGGGAGGATGCCTTCGGTCCGGGCAAACATTTCTGCTGCTTCAAACACTGCGGTCTGTTCAACTGCTACTGCTTCCATATAACCATCATGGTACAGCTGTGAAAGTACCGGGCTCATGCCGTGGAAACGGAGGCCGCCTGCATGGTTGGCTGACGGGATGAAGCCTGAGCCAAGCGTATACATCTTCGCCATCGGTGTGATCATGCCTGTGTCGCAGAAGTCGTAAGCATACACGCCTCTTGTAAAGCTCGGGCAGGATGCCGGCTCGACCGCGATGATCCTGTAGTCCTTTTCGCCGCGCAGTTTTTCGCCCATGAACGGAGAAATAAGTCCGCCCAGATTTGAACCGCCGCCGGCGCAGCCGATGATGATGTCAGGTTCTATTCCATATTTTTCACAGGCGGTCTTTGCCTCCAGGCCGATCACTGACTGATGCAGAAGCACCTGGTTGAGGACTGATCCCAGTACGTAACGGTAGCCTTCTGTTGATACCGCAACCTCGACGGCTTCGGATATGGCGCAGCCAAGGCTTCCGGTCGTTCCCGGGAACTCTGCGTTTATCTTGCGTCCGACATTCGTTTCCATGGATGGTGAAGGTGTGACTGAGGCTCCATAGGTACGCATGACTTCACGCCTGAACGGCTTCTGCTCGTATGAAACCTTGACCATGAAGACCTTGCATTCAAGGCCGAAATATGCGCATGCCATTGAGAGTGCTGTGCCCCACTGGCCTGCTCCGGTCTCTGTTGTCACGCCCTTAAGTCCCTGTTTCTTAGCGTAGTAAGCCTGGGCGCTGGCGGAATTCAGCTTGTGGCTGCCGCTGGTGTTGTTTCCTTCAAATTTACAGTAGATATGTGCCGGGGTTCCGAGAGCTTTTTCAAGGTTATAGGCACGGATAAGCGGAGACGGACGGAAGGTTTTGTAGTATTCCTGGATCTCCTGCGGAATGTCAAAGTATGGTGTGTCATTGTCAAGCTCCTGCTCAACAAGCTCCGCGCAGAAAACCGGAGTCAGGTCTTCTGCCGTGACCGGTTTGCCGGTTCCCGGGTTGATAAGCGGAAAAGGCTTGTTTTTCATATCGGCCCGCATGTTGTACCACCTGGTAGGGATCTCATTCTCGTCAAGATAAATTTTGTAAGGGATCTTTTTGTTCTCTGCCATGGTTCTTTCCTCCTATTTTTCTGCAGATGTTGCTTGTTTCGCGGGGCTGTGGAAATAAAAAAACTCCTGTCCCCGCAAATAATGCAGGGACAGGAGCGATATATACATCACTTCTGCGGTACCACCCGGCTTGACACAGGTTCACTGCGCCCACTCAATGCACACCATCATGTGCTGGTTTTGATAACGGAGCCCCGCTCCGGCGCCCCTACTGACCTGTGTTTCAGTATCTGGTGTGATCATAGATCAAAGACTGAAATCAGGATGTTCGGTTTGCACTCTGAAGTCCATTCACGCTGTTTCCGTGTACCGCCTTCCACCACCGGCGGCTCTCTGTGACGCTTTCACAACGCTACTCACTCTTCATCAACGCTTTATTGTGATAAAGCATACCATCCGTAACCCGGATTGTCAAGGATTATTTTTACTTTTTGTGTTTTCAGATCCCCAGCATATCCGCGAAGCTCTTAAGAGCTCCGTCGGTATCGTGGGCAAGGACGCGGGTCGCGAGGACCTTGCCAAGCTGTACACCTTCCTGGTCGAAGCTGTTCACGTTCCACAGGAAGCCCTGGAACATGATCTTGTTTTCAAAATGTGAAAGCAGTGCGCCGCATGCTTCGGGAGTAAGCTGTTCTCCGATGATGAAGCTGGACGGACGGTCGCCGTCGAAGTTCTTGTTCGGGTTTTCATCCTTTTTGCCGCAGGCAAATGCAACCATCTGGGCGGCTACATTAGCGCCCAGCTTTGTCTGGCTGGTGCTGCCTTTTACGTCAACATCCTTCTCGGTCTGGCTCTTTTTGAAGCCGATGAACTGAAGCGGTATGATGTCTGTGCCCTGATGAAGCAGCTGATAGAAGGAATGCTGTCCGTTGGTTCCGGGCTCGCCGAAGATGACCGGGCCGGTCTTGTAGTTGACCGGTTCGCCGAAACGGTTTACAGATTTTCCGTTGGACTCCATGTCCGCCTGCTGCAGATGTGCCGGGAAGCGGCTGAGTGCCTGTGAGTACGGAAGGACTGCCGTAACGGCGTATCCAAGGATATTCCTCTCGTACAGACCGATCAGGGCGTCAAGCATTGCCGGATTCTTGAACGGATCTTCTTCTGTCGCCAGCTTATCCTCAGCTGCCATACCGTCAAGGAACCTTGCGAACACTTCCGGTCCGAATGCCAGTGAAAGGACTGCGCCGCCGACTGCGGAGGATGAAGAATATCTGCCTCCGATATAGTCATCCATGAAGAATGCCGCAAGATATCCGCTGTTCTTTGCCATCGGTGAGGTCTCACTTGTTACTGCAAGCATATGCTTTGAAA
The DNA here is from genome assembly GCA_017459635.1 of Blautia sp. Lineage (GTDB taxonomy): Bacteria > Bacillota > Clostridia > Lachnospirales > Lachnospiraceae > Blautia_A. The sequence goes on from JAFUCO010000066.1 coordinate 54,408, forward strand.
TGTCAAGTCCGGCTTTTTCAAGCGCATCTTTAACAAAGGATTCATTGGTGAGGGTTTCGAGCGTTGTGCCGGATTTAGAAACAACGATAAACAGTGACCTGCTCACGTCAACGCTGTTAAGAACTGCAACCGCATCGTCCGGGTCAACGTTGCTGATGAACTTCGCGTCCATCTTCTTGAGGCCATTTGCCGCTGCCCAGTTTTCAAGCGCAAGATAAATGGCACGCGGGCCAAGGTCGCTTCCGCCTATACCTATCTGCACTACAGTCGTAAATTTCTCGCCTTTTTCGTTTACGATCTCTCCTGAATGAACCTTTGCTGCAAATTCGGCGATCTTCTGCTGCTGTGCTTTATAGAATTCAAACTTGTCGACGCCGTCTGCCATTACTTTATCGCCAAGCTGTCCTCTGGTCAAATGATGAAGCACCAGACGCTTCTCGCCTGTGTTGATGACCGCGCCATTGTAAAGCTCCGCGAATTTTTCTGTAAGCTCAGCTTCCTTTGCCAGTGCGGCGAGCTTTTCAAGGATAACGTCATCTACTTTTTTTGCTGCATAGCAGTAAGATAAACCTTCTGCCATCGGGATACAATATTTGGCGACTCTCGCGGCTCCGCTTTCCCCGGCCATTACCTCGGTCAGGCAAACTTTTTCGTCAAGCTCCTGCAGGTCCTTAAATGAATGTAATGTATCAAGGTTTTTCCAATCAGCCAATTTAATCTACCTCCTGACTTTTGTGAACGATTAAACTTATGTTTCCTCTATTGTCCGTTCAAACTGTCTGCGGCCTCTGAAGGCCTGTAATCCGATACTTATTATAACACAGCACCTGTTTCAAAAAAAGAGAAAATTGGACTGTTTTCACAGCCGCTTGCGGCTGGGCCGCGAATAGATAACGAGTTTACTGTTCACGTCCGTAAAGTCAGCAGTCTGCCATGGTTTTTCCTTTTCCGGTTAATCCCTGGAAATCCATAGTAAACTGATCAATAGCTGCGTCGATCGCGGCGTTCTTCACAAGGCCGTCGATGACGTCCGGCGATATAGTCACTGCCTTCACCCCATATTTAATAAGCTCCAGAACCTGCTGGCTGTTCTTGAAGCTCGCCGCCAGAAGGCCGCTGTCCAGGCCGTTTGCAGTGATCGCATCGTGGATGTCTTTGGATACCTGCACACCGTCAAAGCCCATATTGTCGATCCGGTTTACGTATGGTGCCACGTACTCTGCGCCGCATTTTGCTGCCAGAAAGCCCTGCATGGCTGTGTAGATGGCAGTGCCGATGAAACGGATTCCTTCTTTCTTCAGCTGTTTCATAGCCTTAAAGCCTTCCGGAATACAGGGAATCTTTACAAGAGTGGTCCTTCCCAGCACTTCCACGATCCTGTGTGCTTCCAGTACCATTCCCTCTGCTGTTGCCGAAGTGGCCTGTGCAAACAGTTCACCGTCCTCACCGATAATCGAGCGGATTTCCTTCAGGACCTCGTAAGGATCTCTTCCTGACTTAGCCAGGATTGAAGGGTTGGTGGAAACGCCGTCTACAGGATAATGCTCATAAATGCGCCGGATCTTCTCTACGTTTGCGTCGTCAATACAGAATTTCATTGTGTGCCTCCTTATATATAAACACTGTTTCCAATTTATAATGTCTGTTCCGTTCTTCCGATAATATCATCCTGCGTTGCCTTGCTCAGAACGTTAAAGAATGCGCTGTATCCTGCCACACGGACGATAAGATCCCTGTGCTTCTCCGGATGAGTCTGGGCATCCAGCAGGGTTGCCTTATCCACAACATTATACTGCACATGGTAGCCTTCCAGGCGATTGAAGAATGCGCGGATGATAAATTCCAGTTTCTTTGTATTCTCATCTGTAGAGAGCATGGCAGGCGTGACCTTCTGGTTTAGGAGCACTCCGCCTGTGATCTCATGTGTAGGGAGCTTGGATACACTCTTGAACACAGCAGTCGGGCCATGCCTGTCCATGGAATGTGCAGGCGAGCAGCCTTCTGCAAGAGGTTCCCTGGCATGGCGGCCATCCGGGGTTGCCATGGTGCCGAAGCCCTGTCCTACATTCGCTGAGATCGAAGAAGTCCCTCCATAGCGGATACCGCCTATCGGGCCCCTTCCGAAGCGTGTATTCTTGTATTTTTTCATCTCATCCAGATAGGATGCATAAGCTTCTATCACCAGCCTGTCAGCATAATCATCGTCGTTGCCGTATTTAGGCGCATCATTGATCAGCATCTGGCGGATTCTCTCACCTTCCTCACCGGCAAAATCTGCAGCCAGCGCATTCATGAGCTCATCAGGGGAAATCTTCTTCTCTTCATAAACCAGTTTTTTGATCGCGGAAAGGCTGTCGGCCATATTTGCGATGCCAACCTGCAGGCCGGAAATGAAATCATATACTGCGCCGCCTTCTTTGATGGTCTTGCCCCTGCCCAGGCAGTCCTGCGTGAGACACGAGCAGAGAATATCAGGAACCTCCCGCTCGCTGGCAAGGTCAATAGCATTCTCCACAATGACACTTGCGCGGGTCAGTTCCCGTATCGCGCCGTCCCATGCTTTCATGAGATCGTCAAAAGATTCCATATCCCGGAAGTTTCCGTAGTCTTTTACAAATCTCTTTCCGCTGGTCACATCAATGCCGTTGTTCATTACCATAAGAAGGATGCGCGGGAAGTTCAGATAGCTCATGCCTGTGCAGCGATAGCCCCACTTACCGGGCACGGCAGTTTCCACGCAGCCGATGGCAGAATAGCAGTAAGCGTCCTCTTTTTTGACGCCCTTCTCAATAAAGGAAGGAATAATGACCTCATCGTTGTTGAAAGCAGGCATTCCGGTTCCAAGCTTTAAGACCTCGAACGCCTCGTCCAGGAATGCCTGGTTTATGTTCCTGTGATAGCGGACTGTCAGATTAGGCTGTGGAAGCCTCGTCTGCCCAATTGACCTAAGGACCAGGAAGGACAGCTTGTTGACAGCATCCCTGCCGTCCGCAGTCTGTCCGCCGATCGTGACATTCTGGTACATTGGGCTTCCGGCACTGGAATAAGTGTGTGCCTGGGAGCGGACCTTATTGATGGTCAATGTTTTGATCCAGAGGTTGGTGAGCAGCTCCACAGCCTGATCTTCATTGATCCGCCCGTTTTCCAGATCGGATGCCAGGTACGGGTATACGTATTGGTCAAAACGGCCATAGCTGAGGGAATGTCCGTTTGATTCAATCTGCAGTATCAGCTGGATGAACCATACAGCCTGTACTGCCTCGTAAAAAGTCTCTGCCGGTTCATAAGGAACCTTGTCACAGATACGGGCGATTTCAAACAGTTCAGCTTTCCTGGATCCTTCTTCTCCTTCTGCTTTCTCGCGGGCCAATGCCGCAAAACGCTTTGTGAATTCCCTGACCGCATCGATCACTATCAGAACTGCCTTATAGAACTGATATTTATCTATTGATTCCGGCTCGGTCAGGTCCAGATCTTCCTTAAGCTTTCTTGCACGGTCTTCATAACCCTTCAGGCCCGTCTTCAGCATATTGCCGTAGTCTACAGCCAGGTGAGCGTCACCTGCATTGAGCTTACCTTCCATACCGAAGAATCCGGTATCCATATATACCTGCATTTCTTCCGGTATAAGGGCCTCCCCTCGTGCTCTCAGGTTGTTGTTCTCCCAGAATGGAGCTATCTCACGAAGCTGCCGCTTTGTCTCTTCCGTGATATAGAAGACATCGCCGTCACGCTTCTCGAAAAGATCCAGTTCGTCCATAATGAACTTCATAGTATACTCTGGGAAAACCGGCGCTCCGCGATTGACGGAAGACTGATTACCGGCCAGCAGGGTCTCGTCCTCAATATATATATCCATCTTCGAAAGAATGTTCTGCAGCATCAGTGCCCTCTTCATTACAGGAGGCTGATTCAGATTCTTCTTATAGCTTTCTGTTGCAAGGACAGCGCGCTGTGCATCTATATATGGTTTCTGATCCAGAACACTCTTGCGATATGCCTGCATTCTTGGTGTCAGGGATCCGAAATGCGCTATATTTTCCATTTTACTTCTCCTATAATTTCTATCACAATTTATTTTCATTTCGTTCGCAGTCTTTATTATATCACATCGCTTTCATTTGTCAATTTAAATTTTGTTCAAAATGTTTTTAAATTTCATACGTAATTTTTGCTTTACATGATAGTCGCAGGATGTTAAAATAAGGTTACTGTTCACGGCACAGCCGCAAGATGCCGTGAATAGCAGCAAAATAAGAACATGCAGGAAACAAAGCATGTTTTCCGGGAGCAGCATTTGGGAGGTGTTTCATTATATGAAAAATATCAAAGGTATCATATTTAATATACAGAAGTTTTCCATACACGACGGTCCTGGTGTGAGGACCACCGTCTTTCTGAAAGGATGCCCGCTTCGCTGCAAGTGGTGTTCTAATCCGGAGTCTCAGCTTTCCGGAGTGCAGGTCATGTACCACAGCGATCACTGCCTTCACTGTCAGAAATGTGTACGCTCCTGTCCGAAAGCAGCAGTCACCATGGCGCAGGACGGAAGGATCCTCATTGATTTCAACAGATGCACAGGATGCCTGGACTGTGTGCAGGGCTGCCCCGGCAGGGCACTGACAAATGAAGGGGAATATAAAACCGTAGATGAGATAGCAGAAGTATGTATGCAGGATGTTGATTTTTATGAAGAATCCGGAGGCGGTGTGACCATATCCGGAGGCGAAGGCATGGTACAGCCTGATTTTGTGGAAGCACTGGTCCTGCATCTTAAAGAAAAAGGAATTCACACATCGATCGAAACCACCGGACATGTCAGCCCGGAAATATTCCACAGGCTTGCCCCGCTCTTCGATCTCCTGCTATTTGATATAAAGCAGTATGATTCTGAAAAGCATAAAAAAGGGACAGGTGCCGGCACAGAGCTTATTCATAAGAACCTCAGGTGGGCTTACGAACAGGGCCTGAATATTCTGCCTCGTATTCCCGTAATCCCGGGCTTTAATGCAGACCTTCAGGACGCGGAGGGAATCACAGCACTCCTTCAGGAAATCGGACTAAAGCGTGTACAGCTCCTCCCGTTCCATCAGATGGGGGAGCGCAAATACGAATTCTTAAACAGAACTTATGAAATGACCGGTATAAAAGCGCTGCACCCGGAAGACCTCACTGAATATCAGAAGATATTTCTCAGTCAGGGAATCGAGTGTTTTTTCTGAACATAATTACTTATGAACGAAAGAAAATTTTCCTTACGGGGGCTGAGCCCTCCATTCGGAATCTCGCCCTTGCGGGCTTCACCGCCGCTTCGCGAAAAAGATTCCTCATGAAGGGCTCAGACCCTGTAAGGAAATATACTCTGCTCTGCTCATGCAAGCATGGCAGAGCAGAGTATATTTCCTTACGGCCGTGAATAACTAAAGATCAAATTGCAAGTACAGACTCTTTATGATACAATTTTTATATAATTATTCTCAAATCTAATACAAAGGAGGATTATTTATGAAAATTCTTGGCATCGTAGCAGGCAGACATGGTGGAAACAGCGAAATACTTGTCAAAGAAGCACTTTCCGCAGCTCAGGCAAAAGGTGCGGAATGTAAAATGATCAATCTTTTTGACTATCACATCGAACACTGCACCGGCTGCGAAAGCTGTACTATGCAGATGGGCGAAGTAGCCATGGATCCCACCAAGAAATACAAAGGATGTATTCTTAAGGAAAAGGACGACATGGATAAGATCGTCAATGAGATGCAGACCTGCGGCGGCGTTATCATCGGCGTTCCGACCTATGACCTGACACCAAGCTCCATCTATCTTAAATTTGCCCAGAGATTCCTGGCATATGAGCTTTCATTCCGTCTTGAGATCGGTGATGTTCAGGAAGATCCTCACACTGTAGGCGGCCTCATCGCAGTAGGCGGTTCATGTCACGACTGGCAGACACTTTCTCTGGAAGCTATGGGCGCTACCATGTTCACCCAGTCTATCACTGTTGTAGACCAGATGATGTCAACAAGAAACGGCCGTCCGGGCAACGTTCTGTTAAGGCCCGAGCAGCTTGAGCGCGCTCATAAGATGGGCGAGAATATTGTTGAAGCGATCAAGACTCCTGTTGAAGAAAGACATTGGATGGGCGATCCCGATCAGGGTCTCTGCCCTAACTGCCATTCCGGCCTGATCTTCAAAGGCGAGCCTCACTGGGACGGACTCCAGTATCCGTTTGAGTGCGCAGTATGCGGCGCCGGCGGCGATCTTGTAAAGGATGAATCCGGAGAAGTTAAATTTGTCCTTGCCCCGAACGGACTTGACAGAGACAGGAACAAGAATGAATCCCGCGCACTTCACCTGAAAGAGATCGTAGCAACAAGGATCGATTTCATGAAGAGACAGGGCGAGATCCAGGATATCAAGAAACATTACAAGGATATCACTTTCCCGGCTATCTGATTAATACATAGCGAACGGATCCGGTGCTGGAATAAGACAGGGGACGGTTCTCCGTCTTACTTTTTTAAAGTAAGACGGAGAACCGTCCCCTGTCTTATTCCAGAATGAGATTACCAAAAGTCACCGGAAAATGCCAGAGCGCTGTATATCAGGCGTTTGTGAAAGCAATTCCATGTTCTGTTCTACATCCATGGGATATATGATGCAGCGACAGCCAGTATGACTGCCGGGAGCATGTTGGCTACTCTCACTTTTTTCCCGAATACCAGATTCAGTCCGACGCAGAAGATGATTATTGACCCTATCAGTGACAGATATGCGGATGCTGTTTCTGTCATTATCGGGGCGATGAGCCTCGAGAGGAGGGTTATGCTTCCTTCGAACAGTAATACCGGTATTGCGGAAAATATGCATCCTTTCCCAAGTGAGGAGGTCATGACGGCTATGATTATACAGTCCAACACGGATTTCACTGCCAGCATGGAATAGTCTCCGGTGATACCGTCCTGAATTGCCCCTACTATTGCCATTGCTCCTATACATACGGTCAGGGAGGCTGTCACGAAGGCGTTTACAAAACCTGCGTCTTTGCTGTTTCCGGTTTTCTGCTTCAGCCATTCGCCAAAGGTCTCAAAACCTTTTTCTATTCCGATCATTTCTCCGATCATTGTACCGGCTGCCAGGCAAAGCACAACGAGCATTGATTTTCCACTGACCAGTTTTCCCCCGTCTATGTTCAGCATTCCCTGCATTGCTCCTGCAATGGCAATGAATATCACACTAATACCGCATGCGGTATTCATGGCTTCCTGCTGCTCCTGGCGAAAAAACCTGCCTGCGAAATGTCCTATTGCTCCTCCTGCCACTATGGCCGCACTATTGATTATTGTTCCTAAGCCCATCATTTGTATCTATCTCCACAGTTTCTCAGCTACTTGGTCTTAAGGTCTCACAACAAGTCCGGTCTCAAGTCTGATCTTTTCTCAATTCCAGTCTTGTCTCAAATCTGATCCTGTCTCAATTCCAGTCTTATCTCAATACTGACCTTATCTCAGTTCTGACCTTATCAAAGCACTGTTCTCATTTCAATTACTATCTGCTCTCAGTTCAAGATAAAAGCAGTCATCTCTTCCTTTACTTTCTGCCTGTTTGCTCCTTTGAATCCGTGTCCTGAGCCTTCAAGCACAACCAGTCTGGCATCTTTGTATGCTTCAGCTGCCTGTTCTGAATACTCCAGTGGAACATAGGTATCCTTATCACCATTGAAAATGATGACCGGCTTCTCATAGACAGCTATGCGTTCGAACACATCCGGTACGATATATTGATCTATGCTGTCTCCGCTGTCTTTGAACGCGTCGGATATCACAAAAAACGGATAATGCAGCAGAAGTCCCGCAACATCTTCCGGCCTTTCTGAAGCTGTAAGCGCCGCAACACTTCCGCCAAGGCTTTTTCCCGCCAGATACAGGCCGTTGGTCTGCAGCCACGGCTGTGTAAGCATGTAGTCCGCAATTCCATTCATATCTTCTATCTCGGTATAAAGGTTCATCTCCACATAGCTGCTCTTGCTGTCTTCACTGCCTCCGCAGAAATCAAACACATAACAGGCAATTCCATGGGAAGCAAGATAGCTGCCATAATCCAGGTTGTCGGAATAGCTTCCGCCATACCCGTGCCCAAGAACTACCAGAGGGCAGCTCTTTCCCGCAAAGCGAGGCCGGAACAGATGTCCGTAAACATCCCTTTCTTCCTTTGTATGGATAACAAGCTCCTCTTCACGATATCTTACCCTGAAAAACAGAAAAACAGAAGCACTTATCCCGATACCGCACAGCAAAATAAGGATCAATATCATCCATCGTTTTCTTTTCATACTGTGTTCACTTCCTGGGCATATCTTACGGTTTCCATGGCATCCCGGCAGTATCTGTCGGCACCTATGGCGTCTGCGTATTCCTGTGTAAGCACTGCGCCTCCCACTGCTATTTTTGCCCAGGGGGCCTGCTCTCTCAGGAGCTTTATGGTTCTTTCCATTGCCGGAACCGTTGTGGTCATAAGAGCGGAAAGTCCCACAACAGGGGCGTGAAGCTCTACAACTTTGTCGGCTACAACCTGCTCCGGAACGTCCTTTCCAAGATCAACCACATTGAAGCCGTAGTTTTCCAGAAGCAGCTTTACGATATTCTTTCCTATATCGTGAATGTCTCCGTGCACCGTTGCGATGACAACGGTGCAGAGATCGCTCTTCTCTGATGTACCTTTTTGCGCCGCTGCGTCCCTGATCTTTTCAAATGCGCTTTTAGCTGCCTCCGCAGCCATAAGAAGCTGCGGCAGGAAAACCTTTTTTTCTTCATACTGCTTACCCACCACATTGAGGGCCGGTATTATGTCATTGCTGACAATTTCCATACCGTCAATGGTCTTAAGCAGCTCCTGTACTATATTTCCGGCCTGTTCCTTACGCCCGCGTATTACCGCGTTCTGAAGAACAGACGCAGCTTTTGAAGAAGATGCGGAAGCACCCCTGCTCTTTCCGCCCTTCCCGGCGGGATCAGGTGCAGGAGTATTCAAGCCTTCCTTACCGGCAGGCCCGGCAGCAGATGTATTTATTTCTCCTGCGCCGGAAGATGCAAAGCTGCTCCTGGAAGTTCCCGCAGCACCGAACGCTCCCGCATATGCTTCCGCGCGTTCTCTCAGGGCTTCTTCCCTTTCTTCCGCGGCTTTTACTGCATACTCGATATATTTCTGGCAGTTCTCATCCATATCATGGAGGGCTCTGTAGGCATAATAGACATTCATCATGTCTGCAGAATACGGATTCATGATCGCTGCCGAAAGGCCCTTTTCCAGTGTCATGGCAAAAAAGGCCGCATTCACAAGGCTGCGCTCCGGCAGGCCGAAGGAAACATTCGAGACACCAAGAGAAGTATTCACTCCAAGATCACGGCGTATTCTGTACACCGCTTCTATTGTTATCATTGCAGATCTTGTATCCGCACTGATAGTCATTGCAAGAGGATCAAAAATAATATCCTTCGGGGCTATTCCATACTGCGCAGCTTTGCAGAGGATCTTTTCTGCGATCCCGACCCGCCCCTCAGCCGTATCAGGAATTCCGTTCTCATCAAGAGTCAGGGCTACAACAAGTCCTCCATATTTTGCGGCAAGCGGGAAAACCGCATCCATCACTTCTTCCTTTCCGTTGACGGAATTGATCATCGCTTTCCCGTTGTAGATACGCAGTGCTTTTTCCATCGCAGACGCATCTACGGTATCTATCTGAAGCGGAAGATCTGTGACTGCCTGAAGCTCCTTAACGATAAGCTGCAGCATCTCAGCCTCGTCGATATCGGGGAGTCCTGCGTTGACATCCAGCACATGAGCGCCTGCATCCGCCTGTTTTATCCCCTCTTCCAGCACATAATCGATATCCCTGTCCCTGAGAGCCTGCTTAAAGCGTTTTTTTCCGGTAGGGTTTATCCTTTCGCCTATGAGAACCGGACCAGACCCGAATTCTACAGCATGAGTGTACGAAGAAACGACCGTCCTGTTCTTTGCGGTCACAGGAACCGGGGCAAGTCCTTTTGAACGCTTTACCACCGCCTCTATATAGCGTGGCGTGGTTCCGCAGCAGCCGCCTGCTATTCTTACGCCTTTTTCCATAAGTGCACGGATCTCATCCGCAAATTCGTCCGGAGACACATCGTATACCGTCCGCCCGTCTTCGCTCCTTGGAAGCCCGGCATTCGGCTTCAGCAGCACGGGAACGGACGCGCAGGCAAGGTATTTTTCGACTACCTCCTTAAGCTGTGAAGGTCCCAGCGAGCAGTTGGCTCCGATGGCATCGGCCCTCATCCCTTCGAGCATGGAAACCATAGCTTCCGGAGATGCGCCGGTCATCAGCTTGCCGTCGCTTCCGTAAGCGTTGGAGACAAAAACCGGAAGATCTGAGTTCTCTTTTGCCGCCAGGAGTGCCGCCTTTGTGTCGTAACTGTCATTCATCGTCTCGATAAAGATCAGGTCAGCACCTGCTTTGACTCCTGCCCTAACTGTATCTGCATATATCGATACAGCTTCTTCAAAGTCAAGATCTCCGTATGGTTTCAGCAGTTTTCCTATCGGTCCTATGTCCAGTCCGACAAATTTCTGCTGAGTTCCAGTGCTCTCCTCCATCGCTCTCCGCGCGTTCATCAGGGCCGCTTTGACCAGAATATCCAGCTCCTCTGCAGAAAACTTGAGACTGTTTGCGCCGAAAGTGTTGGAAAGCACAACGTTGCTGCCGGCGTCAAAATAGGATTTCTGTATCCTTACTATCTCGTCCGGATGTGTCACATTCCACCGCTCAGGCAGCTCTCCGGGGACAAGCCCGGCTTCCTGAAGAAGCGTACCCATCCCGCCATCCAGAAACAGGAAATTATCCTTCATGTATTCAAGTATGTTCATATATTTACTCCTGTGAAAACCGCTCCAGACACCGTGAAGTTCCGTTTACGTCTGTATCACTGCTGCAGCTGCTTCCTTCATTAAAACTGCTTCACTACATTGCCGACTTATTTCACTACAGCCGCCTCATTGCAGCAGCACTTTCCTTTTATAAGGCTGCCTCACTGCTGCCGTTTTCCTTCAAAGCTGCAGATTATCTTCTAAGGCCTATAATTCCCGTCACGGATTTTGACGGTGACATCAGCAAAGAGGAATCCAGGGTTATCCCCAGCCTGCGCTGCGCATTGACAAGGGAAAGTATCTCCGGCTGTACAGCCAGATAGAAGTCCGCAAAACCCGGAGAAAACCTGGGCCTTGTCTCAAAACCGTAACTGCGTGCGGCTTCATTAACCTCATCATTAAATTTATCACACAGTGCTTCAACTCTCTCCGCGCCTATTGCCTGCAGAAATGCTCCGCAGGAAGGCTCACTCTTTTCGTACCGTCTTATCAGCCTGTCGATGCCCGCCCCGGCAGTTGCCGCAAAGATAACCACCCCGGTGCATCCCTCAAGGTTTCTCTTAAGCGCCCGCGAATACTGTTCAAATGGAAGTATCGGAAAGGCTTCATCCTCTGCAGGCTCCCATCGAATCGGAGCATATATGTAAGATACCCGATAAGACATGGCCCCACAGGTGATCGAAACAGATCGTTCCAGCAGTTTCAAAAGTCCACTGTCAAGTAGTCCATCCGGTTCTGACAGTGAAGAATTTATGCCGCTGTCAGAGAGCTGTTCGCCGGTGTCAGCGGGCTTCTCGCAGCTGTTATTGAGCTGTTCACCGCTTTTACTGAGCTGTCCACCGGTTTTATCGGACTTTTCGCCACAGGCATCCGCATCTTTTTTTCTGTTTTCTTTGTTTCTCAGAACGTGCAACGGTATCCCGGCATACCTCAGCACCTCTCTTCTGTCCACTTCTGGAATCTCATCTTCACGATATTCCCGGTAAAGCGCAGGCGTGCCCGACTCCGGGTATTCCAGAAATGATCCCTCAATTCCTTTATATACATCCAGAGGCATATTTCTTCCTCCCAGAAAGCTTCATCCATATCCGGTTTAACGAACTCTCACAGGGCTGTCCGCCGGCTGCTTTATCTTCCAAAGTCCTTACCCAGTATTGCCGAAAGATTTTCCGTGATAGCCTTTGCAACGTCAGGCTTGTTCATTGAATAGACATGAACATTGGTTATTCCGTTTGCATAAAGGTCTATGATCTGGTCTGTCGCGTAGGCTATGCCGGCCTGCTTCATAGCGTCCGGGTCCTGTCCGAAGTAATCCACCAGGCTCCGGAACCTCTGGGGCATAAAGCTGCCAGAAAGGCTGATGGCTCTGGCGACCTGTTTCGCATTTGTGATAGGCATTATTCCCGGAAGCACCGGGACCGTCACACCGGCCTCCCTCAGTTTATACAGAAAATTGTAAAACAGATTGTTATCGAACACCATCTGGGTTGTCAGGAATTCGGCTCCCGCATCCACCTTCTCTTTAAGAAAACGTATATCCTCCTTCTGGTTCGAGCTGTCCGGGTGAACCTCCGGATAGCACGCTGCCCCGATGCAGAAATCAGCGCCGCTCTCCTTAAGCTCACGGACAAGCTGTATCGCATGCTGATAATCCCAGCCTGCCGGGTCGGTTCCCATAAGCTCCGGTGTCAGGTCACCCCGGAGCGCCATTACATTCTCGATCCCTGCATCGATCATGTCCTTTATCCGTTCCCTTACCGTCTCTCTGCTTGAAGAAACACATGTAAGATGGGCAAGCATCGGAACATCATATGCATCCTTTATATCCTTTGCGATCTCAAGTGTGTATCTGCTTGTTCCTCCTCCGGCTCCGTATGTCACGCTCATAAAAGAAGGCCTGCACATTGCGATCTCCCGCGTTGCCCTGTGGACACTCTCCAGGCCGCTTTCCTTTTTGGCCGGAAACACTTCAAATGACAGTGACATTTCCTTTTGATTTAAAATATCGATTATCTTCATAGTTTACCTCTCATGCCTGCCGGCATTTTAATACAGTCTTCGACAATCTGTTTTTGTTACTATTCACGGCCGTAAATAGTAACCCCGATTTGGTTTGCACTATATAATAGCAGAAAATAATTGAGATTTCAGCAATTCTATAATAAAATAAAAAAGAATTCCCTGTGAATAGCAGCATGTGAATGAATACTGTTTGTAATGTAACTGTAAATAGCAGCATTACTATTTATGGAAGGAGATATGTCGATGATAACTAACGATAAGGGTATTGTGGATCTTAAGCATTTTATCATGCGCGAAGTCTGCCGTCTTGAATGGGAGGATGCTCTTACACACGAAAACCGTGAGAAGCTTGTCCACGACATAAGTCCGGGTCCCAAGCCTGAGTATCGCTGCTGTGTATATAAGGAGCGGGAGATCGTTCGTGAAAGGATCCGTCTGGCCACCGGCCTGGATTCGTCTGTACGGCATCCAAAGAAAAATGTGGTCCAGGTCATCCGGGCCGCCTGTGACGACTGCCCTATCTCGGCATACACCGTTACCGACAGCTGCCGGTTCTGCCTTGGAAAAGCCTGTCTTAATGCCTGTCGTTTTGGCGCCATCGCTCCTGGCAGCACCAAGATGCATATTGACCCGGACAAGTGCAAAGAATGTGGAATGTGCGCAAAATCATGTCCATTCGGTGCCGTCGTCCATATGGAACGTCCCTGCAAAAAAGCCTGTCCCGCCGGCGCCATAAGCCATGACGAGTACGGACTTTGTGTTATTGATGAGGAAAAATGCATCCACTGCGGGCACTGCATCCACAACTGCCCGTTCGGTGCGATCGGATCAAAGATCTTCCTCGTGGACATTATCAAAGCCATCAAAGCCGGCAGGCGCGTAGTTGCCATGTGCGCCCCCGCGACCGAGGGTCAGTTCGGCAAGGACATCACCATGGGCGACATACGGGCTGCACTCAAAAAGGTTGGCTTCGCGGATATGGTCGAGGTTGGCCTTGGCGGAGACATGACTGCCGCTTATGAAGCAAAGGAATGGATCGAGGCAAAAAAAGAAGGCCGCAAAATGACCACCTCCTGCTGCCCTGCCTTTATTTCGATGCTGCGCCATTTTTACCCCGAGCAGTATGAGCAGAACAAAAGCACGACGGTTTCACCGATGGTCGCTGTTTCCAGATACATAAAATCCATGGATCCTGACTGCATCACTGTTTTTGTCGGACCATGTATTGCCAAAAAGGGAGAGACTCTGAACGAAAACATCGCAGACCGCCCCGACTACGCTGTAACCTACGGTGAGATAGTGGCTCTTATGGATTCAAGGAATGTGGAAGTTGTTCACACGGATGAAGCCTATCAGGAGTCCTCCATCTATGGAAAGAATTTCGCGGGAAGCGGCGGTGTGGCTGCAGCGGTTCTGGAAGTCATGGAGGAAATGGGCGAGGATACATCCGGCATCACACTGCTTAAATGCGCGGGAGGCGATGAATGCAAGAAGGCTCTGACTCTTCTAAAGGCCGGCCGCCTCAAGGAGGATTTCATCGAGGGCATGATATGTCCGGGAGGCTGCATCGGCGGTCCCTCAAAGCATACGCCTGAAACCGATGCTGTCCGTGCGCGCAATATACTCCTGAAGCAGGCCGACGGCAGAAAAGTGCTCGAAAACCTTAAGAACTATCCCATGGACAGGTTTTCAATGTTCCGTGACGGACATATGGAATAGCCAATCAGACACGGAAGTGTCCGTATGTCAGATATAAGTGTACGTATGTCAGTTATTCAGGCGAAAAACCGCCGTAATACAATAGAGGAACTTTAGATGTTAAGAAACGTAACTCTGGAGGAAATTTCCGACGGAAAACTTTACAGATCAAATGATACAGTGAAAGCCGACTGTCAGGACTGCAAGGGCTGCAGTGAATGCTGCCGCGGCATGGATGACACCGTTGTGCTTGACCCGCTTGATGTACACCGGATAAGTGTTCACCTTCAAAAAAAGCCCGAAGAGCTGCTGGCCTCATGCTTCGAGCTGGGTTTCGTAGACGGCATCCTGCTGCCGCATATGTCTATGAAGGGAGATGATGAGTCGTGCGTTTTCCTGAACAGCGAAGGACGCTGCAGCATTCATTCCTGCCGTCCGGGATACTGCAGGATGTTCCCTCTCGGCAGATATTTTAAGGATGAGACATTTTATTACATTCTGCAGATACACGAATGTCCTCTCAAAGGCCGCACCAAGATAAAGATCAAAAAGTGGCTGGACACACCGGACCTTAAAGAATATGAAGAGTTCGTCCTCTCCTGGCACAGTTTTCTGAGAGATATCCATATACTCCTCTCAGAATCGGAGAACGAAACGCTTTTCGACCAGATGAACCGGTACATCGTCGGCAGATTCTATGTGCAGCCCTACGATCCCGGGCAGAATTTTTACGAACAGTTTAAGGAACGGCTGAAAGAAGGGCGGGGGCTTTTAGAATAAGGGGCTGTGAAAAAAGTCTTGCTTTTTCACAGCCCCTTATTTAGTGCTGCCCCGCCATAAGCCGCGCGGGAATCTTTGCGGAAGCGAGTGCACCGGCAATGGCGATCGCTATTACCGAGCAGGTTATCCCCTGGGCAATATTCCCCGGGACAGAAGCAGATGCCGCAAGCCCGTATCCCAGAATGATGCACTGATACAGGAAATATAAAACGATCATCATAGCTTCTGCGGTCACTGCACTCGCTATATAAGAAACGGCTTTAGGCACTTTTCTGCTCGTCAGAGACTTCATAACGAACCATGCCGCCAGAGCCATAAGCAGCTTGATCGCGAATGTGCCCGGAACGTAGTGCATATAGCCTGAAAGCAGGTCCGAAAGCGCTGAGCCTGTCCCTGCTGCCAGAGCGCCATATCCCCCTCCTATAAGCCAGGCCGAAAGCAGCACTATCGTGTCGCCGGCATTGACATATCCGTTGGTTGCAAAAGTCGGTATACGTATCGACATTGTTGCCGCACAGCACAGCGCAGCCATCAATGCTGAAAAAACAAGCTTTCTGATCTTAACGTCCTGCATAAAATGTCCCTCTCCTGATCCTGTTCTTAACAGTTTTTGTAAGCCCTTAGCATCAAATGCTTCGTTCTGTTATCATCATTTTCTGTTGGACATCATATCACAGGAACTGTCATCTAAAAATATACAAATTTCACAATTTTTTCAGTATACAGTTTTATAATAAGACAGGGGACGGTTCTCTGTCTTACTTTTAAAAAGTAAGACAGAGAACCGTCCCCTGTCTTATTTAAATCATTTTACTCGACCGATTCGATCATACTGTCGACTGCCTTCCGCATTGAGACCACCCGTTCTTTGGAATCAGCCGCATTATCACTTACGGAATAATAATAGAACTTGATCTTCGGCTCAGTTCCGGAGGGGCGCATTGCGAACCAGGTTCCTTCTCCAAGATCAAATTTAAGGACATTTGACGCCGGAATATCCTCATAACCCTTGATATAATCCGTCGTCTTTTCCACCTTGAACTCACCAAAGGCCTGAGGACGTCCATCGCGGAATCTGTCCATTATGCGTCCTATACGGTCCGCTCCTTCCTTACCCTTGAGTACGATGGATACCTGATCCTCCGCGAAATATCCGTATTTCTTATACATCTCTTCGAGCGCATCGGCAAGAGTCATCCCTTTCTTACGGTAGTATGCAGCCATCTCGGTTATCAGCATGGCTGCGCAGATGCCGTCCTTGTCACGCACAGGTTCGCCCGGGGCGCACCCTATACTCTCCTCATACCCGAAGAAGTAGCTGTAGCCGTCAGCTGCCGCGCGCGGGATAACTCCGCAGATATTCTTGAAGCCTGTAAGCGCCTCGTAAACCCGGATGCCATAGGATTCGCAGATCTTTCTTCCAAAGTCACCTGTCACTATGGATTTGATCATTGCAGACTTTTCCGGAAGAAGCCCGGCTTCATTCTGGCTCATTGCCATGTATGCGATGATCATGGCTCCGGTCTGGTTTCCGTTCAGAGGACGGTAGCCGCCGTTTCCGTCCGGAATCTCAACAGCCATCCTGTCGCTGTCCGGATCTGTTGCGATAAGCACCTCGGCTCCAACCTGTTTTCCAAGCTTCTCGGCAAGCTCAAACCCTTTGGGATCCTCGGGGTTCGGATATCCTACCGTTGTAAATTCGGGATCCGGATCCTTCTGCTCCGGGACTATCCGGAAGTTAACATACCCAAGCTCCTTCGCCAGTATCTGCATCGGTATGCTCCCGGCTCCGTTCAGCGGTGTATATACAACAGACACGGTCTTGTCAAGCCTGTCATCGGGCTGCTGGCGCATAGATACTACGTAGTCCAGGTATTCCCTGTCCATTTTTTCACCCAGCATGGTGACGAGTCCTTTTTCCGTTGCTTCCTCAAGCGCCATCCTCGGGAACTTATCAAAAAGATCCAGAGCCTTGATCTCGCGCAGCATTCCGTCGGAAACTGCTCCGGATATCTGGGCGCCGTCGGACCAGTAAACCTTATAGCCGTTATATTCCTTCGGATTGTGGCTGGCTGTCATGTTTATGCCCGAAAGGGCTCCCAGGCGGCGTATTGCAAACGAAAGCTCCGGTGTCGGGCGGAGGGACGGGAAAAGATACACATTGATCCCGTTTGCTGCCAGTATTTCAGCTACCAGCTCTGAAAATTCCTTTGAATGATATCTGCAGTCATAGGCGATCACGACGCCCTTTTTGACATCCTCGCCCGACTTTTTGATATAGTTTGCAATACCCTGAGTGGCCCTGCCGACGGTAAGTTCATTCATACGGTTGGTGCCGGCGCCGCATATTCCGCGGAGTCCTGCCGTGCCAAACTCTATTTCCTGATAAAACCTGTCTGTGATCTCACTTTCATTATCTGCAATCTTGTTCAATTCCTCCTTCATCGGATCCTCATCCGAAAGCTTATCAAGCCATAATTGATATATTTCCTTTGGGTTCATAGTTCTCCTCCTTCAAAAATGTACAATCAAAGACTTATCCCAGGTTAAATGTTTGTTTTATTTTAACACACATAGACGCCAGGCTCAATTACTTCTTTTAAATATAACCTGCATCTGTTGTATCCTCCTTCACGAAAGTTACTATTCACGGCCCAGCCGCAAGCGGCTGTGAATAGTAACTCACGAAACGCAATTTCCTGTTTACGCATGATTTCTTTCGGATTATAATTATGTACTGATTTATGAGGCTGTATGCCATAAAAAGCAGCCTGATGCCTGCCTGTTCTGCAATTGTTCAGAACAGTGCAATACCAGCAACATTCAGAAAGGAAGATGAATCATGTACGAAGAAATCAGACAGCAGGCTTTTGCCTCTGCAGCGGAGATCATAGAAACAGCGGGACTTAAAGAGGGCAGCATCCTTGTTGTCGGTTGTTCCTCAAGCGAGGTCTGCGGTGACAGGATCGGCAGCAATTCGAATCTTGAAGTCGCCCAGGCTGTTTTTTCCGGAATCTATGAAGCCACTGAGAATGCAGGAATCTACCTGGCTGCCCAGTGCTGCGAGCATCTTAACAGAGCTATAATTATTGAAAGGGCCGCGGTACCGTTCCAGGAAATAGTCAACGTGGTTCCGCAGCCGAAAGCAGGCGGATCCTTTGCGACAACGGCCTACAGGACTTTCAGCGATCCGGTCGCAGTAGAAGAGATCAAAGCAGATGCCGGGCTTGATATCGGCAATACCCTGATCGGAATGCACATAAAAAAGGTGGCCGTTCCAGTTCGTCTGGCAGGCTGCAGGATAGGATGCGCGAGTGTGAATGCCGCCCGCACAAGGCCTAAGTTTATCGGCGGGGTACGTGCTGTATATGACCAGAAGCTGCTTTGAAGCGAGACGGACGAAAGGTTTTTTCCATACCATTCTACGAAAGGGAAGCTCTCCTACTTCGCCAGGCCGGAAACACTCATATAGCCGTTACAATTCACGACCCGGCCGCAAGCGGCTGAGTTTAAGCCCACAATGCGCATATTTTGGTCTGACACACTTGAAGAAAAAGCCCGTGCAATCAGCACAGGTTATTTTGAGGCAGTTCCTGACAGGTGATAAAAATGCATAAAAACAAATACTTCCTGTATGTAACCGAATTTTTTGCCGGCATGTCTGTCATGGCTGTGGAGCTTGGAGCCAGCCGGCTGCTTGCTCCTTACTTCAGTTCCTCACAGATAGTCTGGACCATAATCATAGGCACTATCATGATCGCGATGGCACTGGGAAACCTTTACGGAGGAAAGGCTGCCGACAAAGATCCTGACCCTGACCGCCTGTTCCGCCGCATTCTGATCTCCTCTATCTGGATCGCTTTTATTCCGGTGGCCGGGAAATACATCATCGCCGGGATCTCAGGCATCCTTATATTCACAGTCAGCACAAATTTTCTGGTCATAGCCTCTTTCGCCAGCTGCATGGTGATCTTTGTGTTCCCCCTGTTCCTTCTTGGAACTGTCACTCCATCGCTGGCCAGGTTTTCCATCGACAGCCTTGACGGAAGCGGCAGAACTGTAGGTACCCTGAACGCCTGTAATACCATCGGAAGCATAACAGGTACTTTTATTCCGACATTTGTAACCATCCCGGCCGCAGGAACCGCCGCAACCTTTCTCATCTTTGGCGGGATCCTGATGGTACTGTGCCTGGTCTATTTCGGAAGCAGGTTTTTCAGAAAAAAATCTCTCCTCCTTGGGCTTGCCGCTGTAATACTCTGCTGTATTTTGGGGCATGACAGTTCATTTGCGTTCTGGGAAGATGATCTGACCTATGAGGGCGAGTCCGTTTACAATTATCTGCAGGTATACGAAACCCCGGATGAGGTAGTCCTGTCAACTAATGTGCTGTTCGGTGTACAGTCCGTTTACAGGAAGGACAACGGACTTACAGGGCTTTACTATGATTATGCGCTGGCGGCCCCTTTAATGAGCGGCGCCGGAAAGACAGGTAATGCCGATGTGCTTATACTTGGAATGGGAAGCGGTACTTTCGCCACGATGTGCCGGAGCTTTTTTCCGGAATCCGGCATTACCGGCGTGGAAATAGACAGGAAGATAACTTCCCTTGCACACCGGTATTTTGCTCTTCCCGATGACACCCTTGTATACGAGTATGACGGAAGGGCCTTTCTCTCGGTCAATGATAAAAAGTATGACGTGATCATGGTTGACGCCTATCAGGACATCACCATTCCGTTTCAGATGTCGTCCCGTGAGTTTTTCAGACTTGTGAGTGAACATTTGAAGGATGACGGGATAATGGTCGTAAACATGAATATGAAGAGCGGGCAGGACGGAAGCATAAACGAGTATCTGCAGGATACGATAGCCGATGTATTTCCGCATGTCTGCACGACAGATGTACCCGGAACCACCAACCGCGAATTATTTGCTTCACAAAGCGATGACTTTATCAGGGTATTTGAGGAAAACATAAAGAACAGCAAGTCCACCGGAAACTCAGAGCCGCTTCAGAACCTGATGAGTTCGCTCGCCTTGAACCTGGTTTCTTACCAGGGCGGCAGCCATATCCTCACTGACGACAAGGCTCCTGTCGAGCTGCTCGGAATGCGCGCCATAGATGAACTGATACGCGATGAGCTTTCATATTATAAAACTATCCTGCACGAGCAGGGTATCAGCGGGCTGTTAAAATAAGACAGAGAACCGTCCCAATGTCATTTAGTTAGTGTTTTGGATATGGATTTGTATACTTGCCAACAAACAGCTGTAGGGGGAGGACTGACCATATGTACGGAACCGTTCTGCCTATGGCACAGAAAATGCGAGTATAGCTGCCCTTCCTTCGGCACTGTCTGAGCGCTTTTTGCGAGTTTGCCGAAGGAAGGGCTAATAGGCGACGCAGCATTTTCTCTGCCAGAGGCCGCGGTTCCGTACATATGGTCAG
>JAFUCO010000067.1 GCA_017459635.1 Blautia sp.
AGGGCCGAAGGCGCGTACCCGCTATTGCGGGTTTTGAGACGCTCTCCTTAAGCGTCTCAAAAGGCATGAAAGGAAAATGCTTCAGCATTTTCCATTCCGTACTGGCCTGGGGCCGAAGGCGCGTACCCGCTATTGCGGGTTTTGAGACGCTCTCCTTAAGCGTCTCAAAAGGCATGAAAGGAAAATGCTTCAGCATTTTCCTTTCCGTACTCGCCTATGGCCGAAGGCGCGTACCAGGAATATTAAAATACTCAGCAGCTGCCATATGGACAGCCGGTAATACGGTTTGAGGCCGGACGGCCGGAACTGTTTAAAGCCGGTTTTCCATATGGCTTGCTTTTTTGTGAACAGGAGAAAAGAAGATGACCAGTCAGACTTTGATAGAGGCAAGGAAAGCAGAGGAAATATTCGAGAAACAGATTGACTCAGGCGACCGCCCCGCATTTCACCTTTCTACCAGGGCGGGCTGGATGAACGATCCCAACGGTTTTTCCTTTTACAAGGGGGAGTATCATCTTTTTTACCAGTATTATCCATATGCTCCCAAATGGGGTCCGATGCACTGGGGGCATGCGGTGAGCAGCGACCTTCTCAGGTGGAAATATCTTCCTGCGGCATTAGCTCCCGATAAGTCCTATGATAAGGATGGGTGTTTTTCCGGAAGTGCCGTAGTCCTTCCCGACGGGCGGCACCTTCTGATGTATACAGGTGTGAGTATGGAGGGTGACGGCTGGGATAAAGCAGCACAGACACAATGCCTGGCGGTCGGTGACGGACTGGAATATGAAAAATATGAAGGAAATCCTGTCCTTACTGATAAGGATCTGCCGCAAGGCGCCTTCAAACAGGATTTCAGGGATCCCAGGATGATAGAGATGGCTGACGGGACTTATCTGTGCGTTGTCGGCAGCAGGCCTGCTGACGGGAGCGGACAGATACTTCTGTATGAAAGCCGGGACGGTTTTCACTGGAACTTCAAGAGCGTTCTGTGCGAGAACAGAGGACGCTTCGGGATGATGTGGGAGTGCCCGGACATGTTCGAGCTGGACGGGAAGTGGATGCTGCTTACCAGCCCGCAGGACATGCTCCCGGAAGGATTTGAATACCACAACGGAAACGGGACACTGTGCCTGATGGGAAGCTTTGATCAGCAGTCCGGGAAGTTTACTGAAGAAACAGACCAGGCGATTGACTATGGCATAGATTTTTATGCAACCCAGACCATTCTTGCCGAAGACGGAAGAAGGATAATGATCGGGTGGATGCAGAACTGGGACACCTGCGACCTTCACATGGAAAAACGTGTATGGTGCGGGCAGATGAGCCTGCCGAGAGAACTCTCGATAAGAAACGGCCGGCTTTATCAGGCTCCCATACGCGAGCTTGCAGAGCACAGACGAAATGGGGCTTTTTTTGAAGGAGCAGTCGAAGGAATCGTAAAGCCGGAAGGCTTTAATGGAAGACTGTCAGAGATTGATATAGAGATCGATGCTTCTGATGAAGACTTCAGTTATCAGAAGTTTTCGGTGCGGTTCGCGCAGGATGAGAGATTTCACACACAGGTGAGCTACCGCCCACAGGAAGGTACGCTCAAGATCGACAGGAAATTCTCCGGCTCCCGACGCGCGGTTATCCATCAGAGAAGAACGAAAGTGAAACCGGTGGACGGAAAGCTGAAGCTTAAGATCATACAGGACCGGTTCAGCGTGGAAGTATTTGTAAATGACGGAGAAAAAGTGATGACCGCGGTATTATATACCGACACAACCGCGGACGGAGTTACCTTCGTATCCGAAGGAAAGACAAAAGTAAGAGCTGTAAAATGGGACCTTGTGTTCTGACACGGATCTTAAAGGGGCGGTTATCTGAGTACAAACTCTGATAACCGCCCCTTATGCTGTCTGAAAACGCTGTCAGAAACCCCAGGTTGTTATTTACACTGTCCTATTTGTTGCCTGTTCTTAAACTGGTGCAGGAGATAATTAGTATATGCTGGAATACGTATGACAAGGTAGGGGGATTCTCAGCTATTGGGGTTTTCAGACAGCATGTCCGGACCGTTATGATTCTAATATACTGAGGTGAATAAAGCAATTAATCTGGGAAAATCGGCGGTAATCAGGTGATAACCGGTCAAAAAAAGAACACACTTTTAGTGTATAATCTATGATGCATTTTTATCCTGACAAAAGACAAGCCCCGTGATAACCGGGGCTTTTTAAGAAGTAAATAAAGCGATCCCGGAGTGCAGGAGCGGCATGCGTGCACCGGATATGAATTGATAAAACGGAGGAACTGAGTAATGAATATAGCCATCGTGGACGATGAACGGACAGACCGTATCTGCCTGGAAAGGCGGCTTCGGGAATATGACCGGATACATCAGCTTGACATGGTTTTACATCACTATTCAAGCGGCGAAGCACTGCTTAAAGAGTACCAGCCGTTTAGTTATGCAGTTGTTTTTCTGGATATTTTCATGGACGGAATGTCAGGAATTGAAACTGCAAAGACAATTCGGGAATCTGACGATGAAGTGATCCTGATATTCATGACGGTAAGCGAAACTCACCGCCCGGATGCTTTTTCTGTATTTGCCAGGGACTATCTTATCAAGCCTGTTTCCGATGAGCAGGTTTTCAGAATCATGGATCATCTGCTTAAGATCCGGACCGGAGACGGTCCGCGTTTTTCCTTTTCGTATGACCGGACGAACTATAGCCTGAGATGCGAGGACATTGTTGCATTGGAGAAGAACGGGAATTATATGAACATAATCGACAGGAACCATACAGCTTATAAGACACGAATGACCTTTGCTGAAGCCCGGACAAAGGTCGACGGCAGGTTTTTGGTCCTGATGAAGGGGCTGATGGTCAACATGGCCTTCATCCGGCAGATAAGGGACGGACAGTGTCTGATGCATAATGGGGATGTGTTTCCACTGAGCGTCAAGAAAACAGAAGAGCTTCTGCAAAAGTGGCTGAACTACAAATTTACATCCATCTGCAACAGCCTGACCGGACGGGAGGACAATATCTGATGCTGAACATCTTTCTTTCTTATGTCGTTATACTGCCTGCTGCGCTGATCTGTTATTTTCCCATGAAAATGCAGCTGAAGCGCAGCGGTTTGCAGACATTTTTGATCGTCAGCCTGTCACTTTCTGCATTTATTGCAGCTCAGACTTTCCTGACACGGTTTCTGGATCTGAAAGAGAATGATACGCTGATGCCGTTCCTGATCGTAAGCTTTCTTGGTTATCATGCCAGCCTTAGATTACCACTGAAAAAGACGATAGCGGCCTTCTCTGTCGTTATCGCCCTGATGTCCATATTGGCAAATATCGCCGTTTATCTGGGAGATCTGTATGGAGCTGCGCCAGGTATGAGCAATTATTCAGCCAATGTTTCGCTGTGTCAATTTGTTTTATACAGCCTGTCTGCGCTTATTCTGGCTTGCCCTTTTCATAAATACGGCAAACTCATAATCGATCAGCCTTCTGATTCAAAAGGCTGGTATGCCATAACGTTATTTTCCGTAATGCTGCTCATCATCAGCATTTCGCTCCGGTCTATTGAGTACCGTCTGCTTGAGGAATCTCAGCTGCTGCGGGCGATTATGATCGTGATTATTGCACAGCTTTTCGTATGGATGCTTATGCTGGTCATTTTCTACTTTGCCATTTCCGATACGATGAAAAATATCAGGATGGAAGAGAGAAGCAAGATGCTTGAAATGCAGGAAAACCAGTACCTGGCCCAGCAGAGGTATATCAGAGAATCGGAGAAGACCCGGCATGATTTTATGCACAACGTGCGCACGATGGCAGAACTATACGATTCAGGCGATAATGAAGCGCTGGGCAGGTATCTTCACAGTTATGTAAGGACCATGCCCACAAGCGAGGTAAAGTTGTACTGCGGCAACATTGCTGTCAATGCGCTTCTCAACTATTACGAGCACATCGCCATGGAGAATGGCATTGACCTGATGCTGCAGGTCAGCCTGCCGGGCACTCTGCCTTTAAGCGATGTTGATCTGTGCATAATAACAGGCAATATACTGGAGAATGCTGTCTTCGCATGCCGGAATGAGGAAGAGGGTTTTATACGGCTGTCAATTAGGGCGGAGGACGGGATACAGCTCTATATAGTTTCTGTCAACAGCTTTGACGGTGTTGTCCGCAAGTCAGGCGACCGGTATCTTTCCACAAACAGGCGTGGAGAAGGCATCGGGCTAAGCTCGATCATGTCAACGGTTGAGAATTTAGGAGGCGTAGCAAGGTTCTTTCACGAAGGGAACTGTTTTTACTATAACATCGCTATTCCATTGTAATGAGAGGAAACATCAGATGAACAGGCTTGAATATTTAACCCGCGAATTATTGTTTCTGTTTTCGATGCGCAGGAAAAACAGATATCTGCACAGAATAGCTTTTTTTATGGCGATGATGGTCGTGTTTGTTACGACCTATGCATTGATACTTCCGGCGATCTCTCTGGAGCTTGATGTGGCGGAGGAGATGCCGGGGATAGGCTTTTTGGACGAAGGCGAAGCTGAGGGTTATACAGGTGAGATACTTTTGGATGGAAGCGGCGAAATTTACGATCCGGAGGCTTATATCCCGGTTGAAGAACCGCTTTTTGGTGAAGAAGAGTATGATGGAGTTTACGATGAAGCCTGCAATGAAGGAGTATACGATGGAGGCTATGATGAAGTATATGATGAAGCCTGCAATGAAGTTTATGATGTAGTTTACGATGAAGCCTATGATGATCTTTCAGAAGATGCATATTCTGAAGAAGATGAACGGTTGGAAGATAATGAAACAGAAGAAATGATTGTAGAGCAGACTGAAGCTCAGGGTGACAGGAGGACTGAGGGAGAGGCTGAAGAACTGCTCGAAGAAATAACTGAGGACAGTCCTGCCTTTTCAACGGGCGATTTTATGTTGGATGTTCTGTCCGGTGATTACTCACTTCATATCAGCTATGGTAAAGATGCGATGATCCCTGAAGGAGCTGAATTTGTTGTTTCCACGGTAGACGATCTGTCATATGAAGAGAAAGCCCTTGAGGCAGTCAGCAGCTATGAAACCCTGGAAGACGGAGAGAAGCTTATTGCTGTCGGACTCTTTGATCTGACTATATATTATGAAGAAAAAGTTATAATACCCAATGGTCCGGTGACGGTCGGTATTGAGTTTAAGACAGAACCTTCAGATGAGAGGTATCATATAGTCCACTTTCCCGGCACAGGGGATCAGCCGGACCCTGAATTCGGGTTCAGTAGAGGTCTGTATTTACAGGATTCGGCAGAACAGCTGCAGGAGGAGAATGGTCTTACTGTTGAGGAGGATCCTTTTGACAGAGCAGGGGCAGATGGTATACCTGAGGCAGATGCTCTGGTACCGGATGAATCAACAGATATATCAGTAGATGATGGATCAGTTGTATTTGCAGACATTATACCGGAAGCGGCAGACCTGGAGAATGGTGAACTGACTGCGGCTCCTGAAGTGCTTGACACTGTGCTGTATGGCAGAGAGGCAGTTTTCACTACTGACTCGTTTTCATATTTTGCCATCATCGGGACGGTGATGGGGAAGAAACCTCATCCATCTTCCCATATACTTACAGGAGCATACGGCGTAAAGCTTTCCGGTGATTTCCCGGAAGGGGCTTACGCTGTGGTTACAGAAAGCGACCCCGTTGATATTGACGGGATACTTCCCGAGACAGCCTTCGCTTATGACATAAAGATCTATGATTCCGATGATAAGGAATGGCAGCCAGCTGCCGGAGAGACCGTGGAATGTTTTGTTCCCTGTGAAGGAACACAGGAAGAACTGGAAAAATACTATTGGGTGGTTCTGCATACTTCTGGCGGCTCAACAGAACAATTGTATGATGCAGCTCCTGTCGATGGCGGAATTCGCTTCACGACAGGGTCATTTTCAATCTTCACTCTTCGTGCGCAGGTGACTGGGACATCAGCAATCGGTTATTCGAAGGTGCATTTTATAGATCATCAGGGAAATGAGATTCAGGGTGCTGTAACCGGCACCATCGATTATGCTTATCGGGAAGCCTATGATATGTGGGCTTACGCTGACCAGCTTGATCCTTCCATAGCGGGAGATTATGAATTCTCCCGCGTATACCTGCAGCTCTCAGGCATGCAGAAAGATTTTCGCTATATTTATCTGGGAACTAATTCAGATGCGGGTCAGAGTGGTTCCTCATATAAGATTTACTTCTTTATGAACAGTATCGAAGAAAGCAAGGCGGGCGGTACTTACAATGGCACATGGTATACGTTTTCATCGGGAACAAAATGGTCGGACGATATCTATATTGTATTCAATCATGTAGAGGATGCAGTATTCAGAAAAGTAGATGATGAGGGGGATCCTGTATCAGGAGCCGGTTTTACCCTGTATACAGACAGCAACTGTGTAAATGTGTTTACATACAATGATTCAGCAGTCACTGCGGTATCCGATGATAACGGAGATGTATCTTTCGGAAGGATTCCGTATGGAACCTACTATATGAAGGAAACGACTACGCCTCCCGGTTTCAAGGAGACCGGAACAGTTTATACGGTAAATGTTGATGGTAATACATCGATCGATGATATCGTGAATGAGGAGGATGACGGCAGTATCATCGTTAAGGAAACAAAAACGGTGAATATCACGAAGGAATGGAGTGACGGAGAAGATCATTCCGATGATTCTGTGACGATCACTCTGTTTGATCAGGGTGAAGAAGCGGGAAGTGTCACATTAAATGCGGGTAATAACTGGAATCAATCAATTAACGATCTGGATCCGACAGTATCTTATATGATATCTGAAACCTCCGCTGTATCTTCAGGAGAGGATGTCACGAACGGATGGATTCCTGCAATCAGTTCAAAAACGACCAGCATATCCACCGGCTACTATCAGACGGATGTATTTCAGCAGGATGAACAGTATGTAATTGTATATAATGGTGATACAGCGCTGACAAACAGCAGTAATAATCTGAAAACAACATCTGTTACTGTACAGAGCAACATGCTGACATCATCAGTCAACAATAATATGCTGTGGATTGTTGACAAAGTCAGCGCTGATGGTGTTATTTCGCTCAAAAATGCCGGAAATAGCAGATACCTTAATCTGAACAATGCAGGCAGCAGTTCAAGAAGCTGGGGACTTACAACATCTGCGCCGCAGTTTGTCCGTTATAAACCCAATAACGGTACTGTTCAGATATATTACAGAGAAAACATGAACGAAGCCGCTCCCTATTACTTATATAATGGAACCGGCTGTTCGAGCACCAGCGCCACAGATTTCACACTCTACAAGAAGGTCAATGTCCGCACAGAAAATGTCACGGTCACCAACAAACCTGCTGAGTATCCGGTTGTGATCAAAAAACTGGAGTACAGCAGTGATGCGGCTATTCCGGGCACTGAATTCGATCTTTATACTGAAGAAGAATACAATAATGGAAACCCGGGAACGCCTTACTATACAGGTCTGACCTCCGGGGAAGATGGATATCTGACATCGGACGGGACGACACAGATAAAGCTGCTGGCAGGGACATATTATCTGGTTGAAACACAGGCAGCCAACGGGTATGCAGACCTGTCAATGCCTGTAAAGTTTACCTTGTCCCGCGGCGGACGCTTCACAGCGAAAAGCGCAGATCAGGAGTTTGCTGATTATACTTATGCATCCACTGTCACAGACGGCGGGACATCATATCCGCTCCTGAAAGTGCCGAATCAAAAGAAAGTCACACTGACCTTTAAGGCTGAGGAAGGGGTTGATAAGGTTCAGTTTGAATCAGGTGAGTATCTTGAGATATCCGGTGATGGTACGAAGGAACTCACGGTTGTAATTTCCGAAGTAACCGGAACACCGGTCATTGTCAGTGGTATTGCTGAAGACGGAAGAGTGATCAACGGCTGGACTGTTAATGAGGAAACAGTGAAAGTGACAACCTCAGAAGAATTGACGACAGCCATTTATGATGATACATCTGCCAATGGAAAATGGACTGACCGTACATATCATGTCTGGTCTGAGACGGCTAAGGTGGATATTCAGGCGACTAAGGTGTGGATGGATGCCGGAACTACAGAAGAACATGATGAGGTAACTTTTACTCTTTACAGGAAAGATAGTGACGGATCTAAAACCAGGGTGGGGGAATCAAAAACGATTTCAGGTTCTGCTTCGGGAGACGCCCTCACTGTTGTCTGGGAGCGGCAGGAGCAGCAATACAGCTATGTTCTGGAAGAGGATCCCGTCTATGGCTATGAAACATCAGTAACCGGGGATGCTCTTAACGGCTTCACGGTTACAAATACACCGAAGCAGAAAACAGACCTGACCATAATAAAGAAGGTTGAAGGAGCAGAAGCTTCCAGGAAGAAAACATATATAATAACAGTCACTCCTGATGGCTTTCCGGGAAAAGCACAGGTGCTGGAGCTGAAGCCTGAAACCGGGGAGGATTCTAAGACAATTCAACTTCCCTATGGAACTTATACTGTAGAGGAATTGGAGTCGGATGCAAGTGATGCTTCGTATACGATTGATATTGAGGATTATGACAGGACGACGCGAATTGCCATTGGATCCACGAATGGGGAGATTACAACATCCAGGACAGTGAGTCTCGGGGAAGCTGCCGCTGTCATTACGGTGACGAACAGCTACAGTCGTGTCAGAGTTCCTGTGTCTGTCTGGAAGACAGACTTTGATAAGCACACAATTACAGGCGGAGCATCATTTGTCCTTTATAAAGCCGATAATTACGATGACGATGCCCGGAAGCCGATTGATGAAGGCCAGATCGTTGCCGAAGGAACGACCGGAAACAATGGAATTCTGTCTCTGGGAAAGCTGGAGCTGGGAGAATACCGTCTTGTTGAGACGAAAGCCCCCGATGGCTATCTTAAATCTGAAAATGCTGTCAAGGTCTTTGTAAGAACTGACGATATCTTTGCAATGCAGGAGACGGGCAGCTCTGATATAGATTATAAAGGAGATGAGAACTGGGTGACCGGTCAGGAAGAGAATACTGCTCAGATCAGAATCTGGAATAATCCGGGTGTTGTTCTTCCTTCCACCGGCGGCCCCGGAACACAGCTATTCACGATCCCCGGAAGCATATTGCTCCTCGGAGCGGGAGTACTGCTGAGGAGAAGACGGAAATTGATTTAACATATCCTGGAACGCATGGGCGGAACACAGGGGACGGCTCTCTGCGCACTTAAAAGTGCACAGAGAGCCGTCCCCTGTGTTCCGCCCATGCGTTCCCCTGTGCTTTGGTGTTCATTAAAAATTCACACACATGAAAACAGCTTTATGATATAATGAATTACTTTAATATGTTTATTACTATGATGTGCGGAAAGGAGGCTATAGGTATGAAAAGGCTGGATTATATTACCCGTGAATTGCTTTATCTTTTTGCGGCACACAAAAAGAACAGCCACATGCGCCGCCTGGCTTTTTTTCTTGCGATGGTTGTCGTGTTTACAACGACCTATGCATTGATACTTCCGGCAATTTCGCTTGAACTCGATGTAGCGGAGGAGATGCCGGGGATCAGCCTTGAGGATGACATAAATAATCAGGATATGTCTGCTGATACGTATGACGGATATGATGAACTGCTGCTGACAGGGGAATATGATGGATATGAAGAGCCGGTGCCATTGAGTGAGCCGGCTCTCGAATATGAGGACGATTTAGACGGTTTTGAGCAGGCGTGGATCCCGGAGGATGAAAGCAGTGTCATCTACGAACAGACAGATGGTCTTGCAGATGAAACCGAAAATGATATTGTCTATGAAGAAGAAACCGGCCTGACCGTGGATGATGAGGCGGAAGGGTTATCAGAGGAAAAACCTGAAGTACCAACTGATGAGATACCGGAAGAACCATATGAAGAACTGCCTGAAGAACCATCAGAGGACAGTCCTGTGTATGAGGCGAATGATTTTGTGCTTGATGTGCCGTCAGAGAATTACCTGCTCCATATAAGCTATGGTGAAGATGCGTATATTCCGGCCGGAGCCGAATTCGTAGTTTCTCCCGTAGATGATATGTCGTATGGAGATCGGGCCCTGGAGGCAGTAAGAAGCATCAGAGAGCCTGACGAGGGTGAGAAGTTCAGCGTAGTGGGTCTCTTTGATCTGACGATCTACTATGAAGGAAAAGTAGTAAAACCCTACGGTCCCGTGACGATAGGAATCGAGTTCGAAACAGAACCTGCCGATGAGAAGTATCAGATAGTACATTTCCCCGGCACAGGTTATCAGCCGGATCCTGAAGATACTTTCGAAGCAAATCTGCCGGCACAGTTTTTCGCAGAAGAACTGCAGGAGTCGGCTGAAACGTCAGAGCTTTCTGCTGAGCCGGAATCATATGATGAAGCAGCATCAGGAAATGCAGCAGAAGCAGTATTGGAGGCAGCGGCACCGGACATATCAGCAGATTTTACGACAGATATGACCGCAGATATAGTATCAGCAGCACCCGCGGATGCTCTGACGGCAGTGCCTGATGATTTATATGCACTGAATGCAGAACCCGAAGTTTTTGATACTGTGATGTACGGAAATGAAGCAGTGTTTACCACCGGCTCATTCTCCTATTTCGCCATTGTTGGAACAACGATTGAAAAGACTGTACTGGCTAGCGATGGACTGAATTACAGGATTACTGCGACCTATGGTATAGAAACAAGTATCCCGGAAGAGGCAGAGCTGAGTGTAGAGGAGATCCTTCCGGAAGAAAATGACGATGAAAGTACAGCCTCTGCTTACGACGAGTATGTAGCCATGACCGAGAATGCACTTGGAATGGAAGAAGGCAGTGCGGGATATATCCGGCTGTTTGATATCAAGATTGTTGATAAGGACGATCATGAGATTAAGTACCAGCCGGCGGAGGGTACTTCTGTTGACGTGCGGATTGAGCTGGCGGATGCTGAGAGCGAAGAACTGAATGTCGTGCATTTTGCGGATGGTGTTGAGGAAGGAGAAAAGGTAGAGAGCAGGACAGAGTCTGTAGATGGCAGGCAGGCTGTAAGCTTTGAAGCCTCAGGTTTTTCTGTATATGGGATCGTAGATCTTGACTCTGCAGAAACAGCTGGATCTGTTGATGAACTCGATGGAAACAGCTACTATCTGTCGATGGATGATGGAAGCAACCGGTATTATTATACCGATCCTTTGGTTTTGGTGAGCAACGCATGGAAGTTTCAGAGGGCAACAACTCTTGACGCTGCAACCCGATTCTATTTCGAGAAATCAGAGCAGGATGAACAGGGCAATCGTTTCTATATCTACACATACGATGAAGAGGGAAATAAAAAGTATGTTAACCTGAAAATAGAAAACAACAATCTAAGATATTACGAATTAGGTGACGACGAAGAATCGGCAACAAAATATACGGTGGAGATCCATACGAATGGTTCGCCCACGTCTTTCGTGATCTATCATAAAAAAGCCAACAAGGAGTTTTATTACTGGAATCGAAACGGCAGCTATTTTGAACTTGCGAAAGGTACCAGTGCTTCCGTTCCCAAAAACAACAGTACAAAGATCATCCTGACCAAAATCGGAGATAACGAGACGGCGCCTTCCGATCCGTATGGCCTCGACGGCCAGTCCCTGGGCATTATCTGGAATGTGAATGATGTATCCGGCTCAGGAATGCTTTCTTCTGCCGGAACGATGAACTCTCAGATCACACTTTCTGATGGAAGCGGAAAGGTGAATGAGAGTGTCAATATCCTGAAAAATAAATCGACTACTGTAAGAATCGACCCTGTCAGCAGGACGGATCGTGTCTTTGTCGCACAGAACAGTGATATTACGATGTGGACATTTGCCTGCTGCGGACCAGCCCAGTATTATATCACGGCAGTGGTAAACGGTGAACTGAAATATGTGCGATTTGATGACACGGTTAATGTTGGTACGGGCAATAAGGGTATCTCCCTGGTAGATACCCCTGATGAGAGATGCAAGATAACAGTAACCGAAGGGACCGGCACTTATAGTGGAAAGTATAAGTTCAGCAGCAACGGACGGACCCTCTATAACAATAACGGGAACTATTATACGGTCGCAGATTCACAGAATGTCTCAAATGTCTGGATGTATTTTGCCGAGCAGTCAAACCTGAACGATGACGACTTTGTAGTTTATACGGCAAAGAAAGTCAGTGTGTCCGGCCCGGTAAATGAGGACGGAACCATTGATTATGATGTCAAGGATGGGGATCAGGTTGTCCTTTATACCCGTATCTGGAACGAAACCACGCTGGAATACGAGTATTACGCAATCGATTATGACGGAATGCTGGTCAGAGCGTACATGAGTGGTGACAATATCTCATGGGTCGGCAGCAAGGTCAACACTATGCTGTGGGATTTTACGGAATATCATGAGCTTGATGCAGATGGGAATGAGACGGATGTTCCAAACTACTATTATGAACTGCAGAACAACTATTCCGGGAAGTATATTGCGCCGCAGGTAACAGGAGACGAATTCCTGGCAGACAGTCCCATTGGCATTAACCTGAACGGACGGCGGTACAATGAGTATTACAGTACAATTCTGGCGTGGGATACTCCCTACTATGATTATGCCATGCTCATGGTTCCCGAAAATGAGTACCAGCTTGGCTCCGCCCCGATTGCGCTGGCGAATGATACGACGATCACCAGAGACTTCTATTTTGCCATCATGACAAATGAGGAAGAAAGCGGTGAACTTTCGACGGTACAGACAATTGATCATACAAGCTTCGGCATTTCTGTCAAGATGATCAATTATCCCGGCGGAAGTCAAAGTACAGCGAACGGGAATTATCATAATATGATCCAGACAAATGTGCTGGGGCAAACAAGCAAGAACGGTAGCACGGTTTACGCGGATCTTCTGAAAAAGAACCTCAGCGAAAACGGGTATCCGGATGTCACACTGAGCGGGTATACCGATCACAATCTGAGAGAACTGTATGCTGACTGCAGCGCTGCTTCAGAAACGCCTGTCAACCATACTTTTCTTGCAAGCACCTACAGCGAGACCGGATACTTTGAATATGACTGTACCCAGAATTTTGCTCACCTGATTACAAGTGCGGACGATGTATGGTATGGAATGCCGATGCCGGGCGGTGGTACTTATGGCATCGGAGATTTTGTCATATACGATCAGCTGGGAACAACTTCGGAGACCGGAGATACGAGGCGTCATGGGCAGTACTTCCCCTACAATGACCTCGCAAAGAAGGTAGAAGCGGATGAAGATGGCAATCTGGTCATTACACCGGCTTATTCTTATTCCACAACAATGTATAATACGACAAATATCAAAGGGCAGGCGATCACATCGCTGGATCCGAGGTATGGAGAGCAGTTATACCAGATTCCAAACAATACTAGTAATAAGCTTGCACCGAATGTCGATCATTACTTCGGCATGGAGATGGATGCCAGCTTCATGCAGAGCGAGAGTGGACTGGATGCCTGGGGACACGACCTGATCTTCGAGTTCTCCGGAGACGATGATTTCTGGCTGTATGTTGACGGCAAGCTGGTTCTGGACCTTGGCGGTATCCATTCTGCCTGCGACGGAAGTGTCAACTTCAGAACCGGAGAAGTAATTGTAAACGGAAAGAAAACAAATCTCAGGACACTGTATAGAGAAGCATACCTGGAGGAGAACCCCGACGCTACGGAAGGAGAGATCACTGCATATCTGGACGGCTTCTTCAAGGACGGAGGGACGGTCTTCAAGGACTACTCCGGTCATACCATGAAGATGTTCTATATGGAACGTGGCGCCGGCGCTTCCAATCTTCACATGCGCTTCAATCTGGCACCTTATGTCAATGGTGAAGTACAGCTGAAAAAAGAAGTAAGCGGAACCGATACCGTAAGTACACAGTTCCCGTTCCAGATCTGGTATGAAGATAAAATCAGTGGCCTATTTGTCCAAGTTGGAAGTACAGGGCATGATCTGTCTGTGCTGGATGCTAATACTGGTGATCCGATCAGTCATGAGGATACTTATACGATTGATGGCGCAGTCTACGATCATGTCTATTTCCTGACTCCCGGCCAGACAGCTTCTATTCAGCTGCCTTCGGAAGATACGAAATACTATTTTGTGGAATGCGGGATCAATCCCAACACCTATGATCAGGTGACGGCTAATGGAGAGACAATTGAAGGAACCGCTGCCACAGGATCTGACGCTGAATCCAGCAGCTTGAAGGACTATAAGATTGAAGAAGATACCGTTTCTGGCCGCAAGAAGGTCATCTACAATAACCATGTTTCTGATAGCGCGCAGAAGACGCTGACAGTAACAAAAAGACTGTGGAGAGATTATGAGAAAACGACGGAAATCTACAGCGGAAACGATGCTGATGCGGATAATACCAATTTCCGGTTCCGTGTCTATATCGGCTCCGGAACGGACAAAACGGTAGATGGAACAGGCTATGCTGTATATAACACCGGAAAGTACTATGTAAAGAACAGCGCAGGTGAATACTGCATCTGGCAAAATGGAGGTTTTGTATCTACCGGAAAAACAGATTTTTCGGAACTGGATACGCAAAGAACGGAAGGAGCGTGGAAGAGTGAAGCGGAACAGGCTACTTTCTACACCTCTCCGGGCGGAGCTGTTGATAATATTAAGGCAGGTTACAGTATTGAGATTCCCGGTCTGATGGCTGGAACTCCGTACTACATTGAAGAGCGTTTGGATGAAATACCCGCAGGCTATAACCTGATCGACTATACGACGACAGAAGGTGCGTATTCTTCTGACAATACAGGTGCAGAAGGAAGCAGCGGCACAATTGCGGCAAATGATAGCAACAGAACAGTTTCGGTTCACAACCAGCATGGCTATGGCCTGACCGTTGATAAGGTCTGGTCCGATGCTGCCTTTATGGAATCACATGATGATATCTACTTTGGTGTGTATCTGAATGGAACTCTGATTGAAGGTTCTGTAAGACGTCTTCATCATCCGGCGACATCAATCAACTGGTTCTTCAGGGAACTGGAAGAAAACAAAACCCTGAATGATTATCAGGTGTATGAACTGGAGCTGACAAAGAATGGTCAGAGCATCACGGCAGATGATATCAATGTTGATCCTGATACCGGCAAGGTCACCTGGGATCCCAGTTCAAATATTAGTGTTACAAAAAAAGAAGCGAATGACTCCATCAATATCGGCGGTGTATCCAATGAGTATGGTTATTCTGTAAGTTATTCCTATACCGTAGGCTATGAGAGACAGGAACTGTCGGCACAGGAAATTGCAGACAAGGTTAATTCGCGCACGGATACCGTGTCAAATTCCAGACCGGGTATCAAGTTTGTAAAAACAGATCTTAGCGGAGCACCTTTAGGCGGTGCAAAGTTTGTGCTGACAGACGACAGCGGGACGATCAGGAAGACGTTTTCTTCCGCAGAGGACGGTCTGATCGTGGTTTCCTATCTGGAAAATGATAAAACATACACCCTTACTGAAACTGCCGCCCCGTACGGCTACCAGACGTTAATCTCTTCCATTACCATTAAGAAAACGGTTAATACCGCTGGGAAGACAGTTGTA
>JAFUCO010000068.1 GCA_017459635.1 Blautia sp.
GCCGAAGGAAGGGCTAATAGGCGACGCAGCATTTTCTCTGCCAGAGGCCGCGGTTCCGTACATATGGTCAGTCCTCCCCCTACAGCGTCCGACTCGCCAAAATCTTTTCGATACCATAGTACCAAAATCCCAATCTATAACGCTAACTAAATGACATTGGGACGGTTCTCTGTCCTATTTCCTCTTCTAAGAGGAAATTTCAGTTTTGAAATTGTGTGAAAACTTCTTTATTATATTTATATAAAATATTCTGACTGCCCATCTCATCATGTACGGAAATTCACTTTAGGGGCAGAGCATGTAAGAGGAGGAATTAGATGATGAATCTGGCAGAAAACTACCTGATCGGAATGGATCTTGGTACTACTAATGTGAAGGCACTTCTTATGGATGAGGATGGAAATGTCGTAGCCCGCGCTTCCAGACCGAATCATATGATCTTTCCCGGAAGAGGAATGGCAGAACAGAGTGCTGACGAATGGTGGGACAATGCAAAAGAGGTTTTTAAGGAGATCACCTCACAGACAGACGTAGAAATAATAAAACGTGTGCGTGGCATAAGCATCAGTTCACAGACAGTCACAATGCTTCCCGTGGATAAGGAGGGCAATCCTCTCCGCAACGCCATTATCTGGATGGACGCGCGTTCCGCAAAGGAGATGCATTACATTTCCCTGATGCTTGGCCATGACCACTACGTAGATATCATCGGCGGACAGCCTGATGCGGCGTTCCTGCCCAATAAGATACTCTGGTACAAGATGCAGGAGACCGAGAAATACCTCAAAACCGAAAAGATCCTGCAGGCAAGCTCATACATCAACTACAGGCTTACCGGCAAAATGTCTATGGACCTTGACCAGGCTGTCCGCACGCAGTGCATGGACATCAATACACTTAAATGGTCCAAAGAGATCGCCGGGGTCGTGGGGGTGGATTTTGACAAAATCTTCCCGGAAGTGTCTGCCGTAACAGATGTCATAGGAACTGTTACTCCGGAGGCTGCTGCAGAAACAGGCCTTGTAAGCGGTATTCCTGTCGCGGCAGGCGCGAGTGACGCCCTTACTTCGGTATATGCGACAGGACTTACACAGCTTGGTGAGGCATGTGAATCGACCGGTACTTCCTCCCTTGTATTTGTGGGAAGTGCTGAAAAGAGCGCAAACAATGTACCCGTAGTCACCAAACCCTATTCAGTGGGAGGCGTCCCATACATCTTTGACGGTCCGATAACTACATCCGGCGCATCTATTAAATGGTATCTTGACACGCTGGGACAGCCCGAGATCGACAAGGCCGCAGCGCTTGGAAAGGATGTTTATACGTATCTTAACGAAGTGGCGCTTGAAGTTCCGGCAGGCAGCAACGGAACCATGTTCTTCCCGTACCTGATGGGAGAGCGTGCTCCGCTTTGGAATTCTCACGCAAAGGGAATGTTTATCGGTATGTCCCTTGACACCACACGTGCGGATATGCTCCGCTCCATCTTTGAGGGAACCGCTTTTGCAGTCCGCCATGTCATCGAGACCGTTAAGGCATCCGGAGGAAAGGCTGAAAGCCTGAGGATAACCGGCGGCGGCGCGAAGTCCAGAACCTGGTCCATGATAAAAGCTTCTATACTTAATATACCTGTGATGATACTGGATGAGCGTTCGGGAGACGTTCCCTTCGGAGATGCCCTTATCGCCGGACTGGCATCAGGGGTCTATACAGACATAACAAAGACAATCGAAAAGCTGGTACATGTAAAAGAGATTATACAGCCGGTGGAGTCATGGTCAGCTGTTTACGATAAACTGTACCCATACTACATCGACATGTATCAGGATCTCGACAAAGATCTGCTGAGATACCGCAATACATGGCTGGAACTGTCTAAGTAAAAAAACAGGGGGATGTGAAAAAGCAAGACTTTTTTCACAGCCCCCTGTTTAAAAAAAGACTTTTCACACCCTTTTTTATTCAAATACTTTTACATATGGATCTGCTGCCGTGCATGGCCTCCAGTCTTTGTTTTCTGATTCTCCGTTGGGGTCGCCGTATTTGATGAAATTTGTCCAGGCTGTTACCATCGCTTCGCTGAGGGCGTAGTCTTCTTCTT
This sequence comes from Blautia sp., assembly GCA_017459635.1. Classification (GTDB taxonomy): domain Bacteria; phylum Bacillota; class Clostridia; order Lachnospirales; family Lachnospiraceae; genus Blautia_A. Next base: position 2,102 of record JAFUCO010000068.1, read on the forward strand.
TCATCGGTCTCCAGCAGCGGCCAAGGGTTCCCATTGTGTACCAGAGTTCTGCTGAATGGAAGGCAGTTTCTGCGCTGTCTTCGGTGGGAAGCTGATGCTTGAATTCGTAGCAGAAGGCCGGAGGATTTGAAATCTCCTCCTGACGCAGGCACCATTCTTTATCACATCTTGCAAGCATCCCGGCATCTCTTTTCTTCCTGTCTTCATCTGTTGTGCCCAGATCGTCCTCCACGCATCCTGCCATGTAGGGAATCTTTTTCATAGTACCCTCTGCGAAAATCTCTCTGACGTTCTTTTTCAGAAGCCATCCGTCAACGTTCGGCACTACGCGCAGGAAATCACTGCCGTCGTCGATCTCTCCTGTCATTATCTTATGCATCAGCTCCATATCGAACTGATCCTTGGCGGCCATTATTTTCTCTGCCGGAAGCCTCCTCAGTTCTTCAAGGTTCTCAGCCCCGGTGATCTTAACAATACGGGCGCCATACTGCTCCTCCTGAGCAAGATCCGGCGTCATGAGATACGGATCGGTCGTACACACGCCGCTCTGGAGGATCGCTTTTTTGATCATGCTGCCGGTCAGCTCTGTGGAGATCAGTACCTGGGTGCTCATGCATCCGGCAGACTGGCCGAAAACAGTGATGTTTTCAGGGTCGCCGCCAAAGGCTGCTATATTCTCATATACCCATTCAAGGGCCGCGATCTGGTCAAAGATCCCGTAATTACCGGAGATTCCGCGTTCGCTCTCGGCAGTAAGCCAGGGATGGGCAAGAAATCCAAAGGCTCCGCAGCGGTAGTTTATCGTAACGAGTATTACGCCTTTTTTCGCAAGAGCTTCGCCGTCAAACTCCAACTCAGAGCTGTAGCCTCCGCCAAAGCCGCCGCCATGGATCCAGAATGCCACCGGAAGCTTTTCTTCTTTATTCTCTGCCGGTGTCCAAACGTTCAGGAAAAGACAGTCCTCACTCATCGGCGGGATAAAATCGGGATTGTCATAAAATTCCTTTTTAAAATGAACCGACCAGGGCTGTTCTCCGTCGGGAAGCCGCTGCATAGCAATATTTCCAAAAGTATCCGCCTTCCGTACACCCTGCCAGGGCTCCGGCTTCTGCGGAAGCTTCCACCTGAGTTCCCCGGTCGGAGCTTTTGCGTATGGCACGCCCCTGAACACAGTATATCCATCACAGATAACTCCCTCAAGCTGTCCATAAGCTGTTTCTGCAATTCTTATCATTTTTCTGTCCTCCCTTGCAGCCCCATTCTATCATTCAGCTTAAGAAATCCTGTCAGACTTCTTAGGGGCTCCCGTCATGTCTTCATTCAAACACTTTAAGGGACTGTGAGTAATAAGCTTTCACAGTCCCTGTTATATTTACCGGATCAGATCTTTCTTCCGGTATAGAATCCTTCGTTCATTGCATGATAGATCTGTCCCACATTGTGGCAGTCGCCGATCACGTAGGACTCTTCGCACATATCGCAGAGCGCATCAACTGCCGCGAACGGAGCGCGGAAACCGAGAGCACAGACTACAGAATCGGCCTCGATCAGGAATTCACCCTTCTCATCGTTCTCTGCCAGAACTCCCTGCGGAGTGATCTCCTTAACCTTTGTCTTTACGAAAAGCTCTGCGCTCTTCTGTACCTGGGGCATCAGTCCGCCGCGGTAGAAGGAGTTGACTTCCATAGCCACGTCATCCTTCATTTCGATGATGGAAACCTCTTTGCCTTCATGTGCAAAGGAGATCGCCGCCTCGGCACCGACAAGTCCGCCGCCCATTATCGCCACGCGTTTTCCGAGCTTTTCAGGATGCAGCTCAGCTTCGATAGCCATGACAACATTGTCGCCGTCCATTCCTTTGATAGGCGGACGAAGCTCATTGGATCCGATCGCGACAACAAGCGCATCCGGGGCAAATTCCTTCACATAATCCGGAGTCACTTCTGTATTCAGACATACCTTTACGCCTGCTTCTTTTACCCTGTTGATAAGAACGGTGCAGAGCTTCCTGATATCTTCCTTGAACCAGGCTGCTCCTGCCGGATGCAGATTGCCGCCAAGGGTTCCGCTCTTTTCGGCAAGTGTTACATCATGTCCGCGTTTCGCGGCAGTGATGGCAGCCTCCATTCCGGCCGGGCCTCCACCGACAACCAGAACCTTCTTTGCTGCAGCCGGAGCATCCAACTCTTCACGCAGCTGCATCTGCTGGCCCTGACATGGATTTACGGTACACTTGATCATCTCCAGAGCTGATGTTGCGCCGAAGCACTCATAGCATCTGAGACATGGATTGATATCGTCTGCCCTTCCCATAAGAGCTTTGTTTGCAATATAAGGATCAGCAACCAGGCCTCTTCCGATCTCTACCATATCGGCCTGTCCGCTTGCGATTATCTCTTCCATCTGTGCCGGGTCGTTCAGCGAACCAACACATGCGACTGGCTTTGTAACATGCTTTTTGATCTCGGCTGCAAGATATACATTGACTCCCCTCGGGAAGAAAGCGCTTGGATGGGTCCGGCAGAACATTGCGGGATCCTCGTGGTTTCCGCAGGAAATGTTGAACATATCCACCTTGTCGTTTACCATCTTTGCAACTTCAATATACTCCGGAAGCCCGATGCCGATATCGGTCATGTCATCGCCGTTCAGCCTGAGTTCTATCGGGAATACAGGGCCTACGGATGAACGCACCGCATCCAGTACCATCAGCAGGAAACGCGCGCGGTTCTCAAGGGATCCGCCGAACTCATCAGTCCTGCGGTTGAAATACGGCGAAAGGAACTGTGAGAACAGCCAGCCATGGGCCGCATGAACCTGCACCATATCATAGCCTACATCCTTGCAGAGCTTTGCCGCCTTTCTGTAGGATTCGATGATCTCAAATATAAGTTCACGGGACATTTCGTTAACATGTCCTGCCGGCATGTCGATCTCGCTTGGACCATAAGCCACTTCACAGGTACCGATGTCTCCGCCGACAGAGGAAAGTCCGCCGTACATTCCGCCGTGCGAAAGCTGAATGTTTGCGAAAGCACCTGCGTTGTGGATACGTCTGGTACATTCAGTCAGGCCCTGGCGTACGCCGAAGGAGTCCAGCTGAAGCTGTTTATTGTGGGATTTCCCGGTAGCGGAATGCGGGATTGCTTCACCATAAGTTACAACAGCGCAGCCTCCCTTTGCTTTTTCTTCAAGATATGCTGTCATCTCCGGCGTCATATGCCCTTCAGTTGTAATCATGCTTGGGCTTGTCGGTGCAGCAATGATTCGGTTTTTCAGGCGAAGGTTCCCGATACGGATCGGGGAAAAAAGATGTGGATACAGATCCTTGCCCGGATATTTCTCTGACATATGATTTCCTCCTGTAAACCAAAAGCCGGAACTAATGCTTTAATAACAACCTTTGATCATTTTCTTACTTTCCAGATATACTTTCTGGGCTCGTCCTTAAGATAAGCGATAACTTCGTCGCCCATCATTGAGCCTGACCATCCGTCAACGTCTGTGGTAAGTCCTGCCATATGCGGAGTGCAGAGCACGTTGCGCATCTTGAGCAGCGGATGATTTGCGGGAACCGGCTCCTCCCAGTAAACATCGATAGCAGCGCCGGCGATCTGTTTGTTCTGAAGCGCTTCGACAAAATCCTTCTGGTCGATGACTGCAGCCCTTGCTGTATTGATGACATAGGCGGTCGGTTTCATCTTTGAGAACCAGTCCTTGTTGACCATGCCCTTTGTGGACGGAAGGACCGGAAGATGAATGCTGATCATATCGCTCTCTTTCAGCATTGTGTCAAGATCCACTGCCCTGGCTCCGTCAGCTTCGATGCGTTCTGCCGGCATATATGGATCATAGGCAAGGATCTCCATGCCGAATGCCATTGCACGTACTGCAACCTCACGGCCGATAGCGCCGTATCCTGCGATGCCCAGCTTCTTTCCATAAAGCTCAAAACCGATGCCGTAGTCCATGAAAGGATGCTTCTCATCAAGAGGTCCGAAGGTCACGTTCTTAACATCCGGAACATCGTAAATATCATCCTTTGCAGGGCTTGTGTGCTCGCCCTTCCAGAGACCGGCTGCAGAAAGAGCCAGATTACGGGCAACAGCGATCATAAGACCGATGTTGAACTCGGCAACGGCTACACGGTTCCTGCCGGGTGTGTATGAAAGCTGAAGGCCTGCAGCTGCGATAGCGTCATGATCGACAGTTGCCGGTGTGCCTTTTGCAACGCCCATGAATTTCATGCCGGAATCTGCCCATGCCTTGATGGTGTCAGCTCCTGCATATTCATCTCCGAGGACTACCAGTTCATGTCCCATGCACTCTTCACGAGTCATCTCTTCCGTTACATTTCCTTTACCGTGCTTAAGCTCGCCGCAGATAGTGACATCGCAGCACTCGCGGATAAACTCCATCTTCTTTTCCGGGATCGGTGTACAAAGAGCCAGTGTTTTTTTCATCTTAACCTCCACTGAAATACAGGACCTGAAACCGCATAAGCAGTTTCAGGATCCATATCTGCATCAAAATTATAAATACTGAATGGCAACCATCAATTGTTGCCATTCACGACCCAGCCGCAAGCGGCTGGGTCTGAGCCCTCCATTCGGAATCTCGCCCTTGCGGGCTTCATCGCTGCTTCGCAAAAAGGATTCCTCATGAAGGGCTCAGACCCTGTAGGAATATTTACTCTGCTCTGCTCATGCAAGCATGGCAGAGCAGAGTAAATATTCCTACGGCCGTGAATAGTAACCATCATACAGCCTGATCAGCCTCGATCAGAGCTTTCATTCTTGCAACAGCTTCGTCAGGCATCGGGGTGAATACGCCTGCAACCTTTGCATACCATGCTGTCTGAGCCATTTCCTCTGTGTAGATAGTAGCTGCCATAGCGGCCTTCATATCCTTGCCGCAGCAGAACATTCCGTGATTCTGGATGAGGACTGCGCGTCCCTTCTCGCCAAGAGCCTCGACAACCTTTTCAGCAACATCATTGCTTCCCGGCATTGTGAACGGAACGATACCAACCGGAACAAACTCGCACTGAGGCGGGGTAACAGCCTTAAGCTCTCCGCTCATTGCAGCGATGGTAGCGAACATTCCGTGTGTATGAACGGTAGCCCTGATGTCTTTCCTTGCTCTCATGGCCGCTGTGTGCATCGGGATCTCAGATGACGGTTTGAATGGGCCTTCCAGCCATTTTCCGTTGAGGTCGCAGATAGCGATCTGGTCTGCTGTCATGTGGCTGTAGGAAATTCCGCTTGGTGTAACAGCAACTACGTCATCCTCATCATCCCTGAGGGCGATGTTTCCGGATGTTCCGTGGATAAGTCCCTGGTCAACTGCCTCAAGAATAGCCTCAAGCACGATTTTTCTGATCTTTTCGTATTTCATAATAAGTAACCTCCCGTGTTTTTTATTGAGTCAATTTTACCTCATATCTCCGCTCCGCTCAAACTTTGTTTTTCCTCTTATAAGCGGAAACGCTTGACGATGCCTCTGCAGGCTGTTATCCTGATAATGTTGAAGCCAAAAAGAGCAGCTTTCATCCACTTCCCAAAATATTCGTGCAAACAGAGTGAAGAAACAGATAATAATAACGTTAAAGAAGCGGATGACGGCGGAGCATTCAAAAATGTAACTGTGCTGCCTGAAACAGCAAAAATCCTGAAGGGGTACAGCCCCTTCAATGTACATCCTCCGGCAGACCGGACTTGAAAGGAAAAAATATGGATAAATTAGGTCTTTCTCTTCGACAGAAAAAACTGCTGCACCTGCTGCGCGGTGTTGATGAGTATACAACCGGTGATGCCCTGGGGCGCCAGCTTGGAGTTTCTTCCCGTACCATCCGCAGCGATGTTGCCGGAATAAACAAGGCTCTCGCGCCCTATAATGCCAGAATAATATCCGAGCACAGCAAGGGGTATCTTTACATGGCCGAGGATCCTGAGGTCATACAGAACATGAACCGCATAGACAATGCTTTTTTAACAAGAGATGAGCGTGTACGCTTTCTGGCATTCCGGTTCTGCATGTCTGACACTCCTCTCAACATTTACGATCTTGAAGATGAAATATTTGTCAGTCATACTACACTTGAGCACGATATACGCCAGCTTAAGATGAAATATGTCCTTTCCGGCCCCAAAATCCGTTTCATCCAGGAAAAGGACGCTCTTTCTTTTGAGCAGGACGAAAATAAACGCCGCGCGGTCCTGAACAATCTTTTTCATGCCGACTGGGATTACCACTCCCGGCGTAATGCCTATTATGGTTATGATTTTCTCGATGCTGACAGGATCGACCGGATCATGGATATCATCCCGCCAATCCTTCACAGATATGATATTTCTGTTGAGGACCCGGGCCTTGTTTCTCTTGATCTTGCCGTTGCCATAATGATCCACCGGGTAGAATCCGGCCATTCGCTCCCGTTCCGTGAAACAGAAGAAATGCCGGATCCTGCAGTTCATTCCGCCACAGAGGATTTGTTCGCTTCTATCCTTGAAGAATTCGGGTCAGAGTATTCCGAAGCCGAAAAAAAAGCTATTGAAAAAATGATATCAGACGCCCGGATCACCGACGTATCAAACATTACCCGGGAGAACATACAGTACAATTTCAGCCGGTCCGTTATCCGTCTCGCCAATGACTATCTGGGCAGAGTCCGTTCCCTTTTCGGTATCGACCTGACACCGGATGAAGATTTTTACATTACTCTTCTGTCATACTTAAGTTTTCTGCAGATGTCAGACCGCATTTTCAATGAGCAGGATAAAGGAGAAGCACTGCGAAGCAGCCTTCTCCCGGAATTCGAGATCGCCTGGGCAATACAGGAGAATGCAGCACAGATCCTTGGAGGATACCTGTCGGAGACTGAGATCCTCTATCTCGCATACGCTATCAGCGGCGCCCTGGAGTTCCTTTTTGAGACGCATCCGGAATATAAGCTTCGCACCGTCATCTGCTGCCACCTGAACCTGACAGCCGCCTGGGCACTGAAAAGGAGGATACTGGGTGCCTTTGATAAATATCTTAATATCAAGGCGCTGCTTCCGGTAAACGCAAAAAATACGGAAGACTTCCGGGATGTAGACCTTGTTCTCTCCACCGTAAGAAAGCAGATCACAGCGCAGCCCGGAACCGATACGATACAGATAGGGATCCGTTTTTCCCCAAAGGATTATCTGGCGATCTCATCTCACATCCAGAACTACCGGCTCCGCCATCTGTGCCCCTCCGGAAACCTTACGATTAAAGAGCTTCTTAATAACGCAGTCTGGATCGAAGGTATGGAAGCAGACTCAAAATTCAGTGTTATAGAGTCAATGGCAGAACGCCTGATTTCCGCTGGAATAGTATCTCCTGATTACGAATCGGATCTGCTCAGGAGAGAGGCTATATCCTCTTTTGCGATCCGCCACGATATCCTTTTCCTGCATTCCCTTGTTCCGGCTGCAGAGACCAGGCTATGCATAGCGATATTCAGTCACAGGATGTCCTGGAACACCTTCAGGATTCGGGTCGCATTCATGGGCGCCTTCGCGCCTGGAGATACGCCTTTACTTCTGAGCCTTGATCAGTTCCTGAACGACCCGGCCCTGGAACCAGGAAATTCAAAAGCCATTCCATCCCCGACTGACATCATCGCCGCTTTATCTGACCAGGGCAGATTACGTGGCAGCACTGATTAAGGCACTGTACATGAATAACTTCCGAAAAATGCACAGGATAAATTTCGCCCTGCAAGGCGGAAGAAGGAGGCGCAGCGGGCCGTGGCGACTGACGACAACGCAGTCAGGGCGGAATTTAGACAAGCAGATTTCAGAAGTTATTTGTGGACAGCGCCTGACTGCATAAACACTGTAAAGGGGCTGTGAAAAAAGTCACTTACTTTTTTCACAGCCCCTTTTAATAAGCTATTCTTAAACGCTTAATCCGGTTCTTTACTCCCCGGCCCGGCTTTTACTGATTAAACCGGTTATTTATTCGTAGTCCCATTTATGCTTTCCTGCTTCGAGGTCGGCACGGATCTCGGATACGCGCTTGTCATTCAACTTGTAAAAGATAAGCGGCAGGCAGGAGATTATAGCTATGATAGCGGGAAGCATGTTGACCATGAAGTTGATGCCCATCTTTGTGGATGCAGACTGCTCAACATTCGGCACATAACCTACAGCTTCCAGAAGGAGAACGACCGGTGCGCAGATAGCGGTTGCAAGCTTAACACCAAAGCTCAGCATGGATGCAGCAAGACCTTCCTGACGCTTGCCAAGCTTCCAGTCGCCGTACTCAAGGGAATCGCCGACCATACCATAGCAGATCGCCGGAGCGCCGAAGCCCAGGGATCCGAGGAAGGAAACACCGATAAGGTAAGCCGGGTTGTTTGTCGGGTTCAGGAACAGCAGGACAAAGCCAAGAGCCATGACGCCGTTCATGATAAACATGTAGTTACGTTTTCCGAATATCCTGGTTCCAAACGGTACTGTAAGTGTACCGACAAGCTGTCCGACTGTCATTGCGGTAAACATGGTGGCAATGTACTGCGGGCCGCCGACAACATAGATAACATGGTAAACCAGGATGCCATAACGTCCGGTTACGCAGATGGTTCCAAGGACTGTTGCGATAACGACCATCAGAAGCTGGTCATTCTGCACCAGGCTCTTCATATTTCCAATGAATGAAGTTTTCTCAGCAGGAGCGCTGCTGTGAAGCTTGTCTGTATAGGTTTCCTTGCAGATTGCGGCGCAGGCCCAGAATACCGGGATCAGCACCAGTGAGAATATTACTGTTGCTACAAAATATCCATGTCCGTCAGCCATCTTTTCGCCGTTCTCATTTACAGCGGAGCTGAAACGGAGGATAAGGGGCATAGCTACCATTGAAAGGATAATGCCGATGATGGATGCGCCTGTACTTCTGGCTGTTGCAAGAAGCTGACGTACACGTGAATCTACTGCGATAACGTTGAGCAGTGCCTGATAAGCTATTGAGCAGGCTGTATATGCCATGCCGGCGCCGATATAGCATACGCCGCACAGTACTGCCTTAAGAATACCCTGTACCGGAAATACGGTAAATGTCAGGATGTTGAAGATTGCCAGGAAAGGCGGAGCGAACATCAGATACGGACGGAATTTCCCCCATCTGCTGTTTGTGCGGTCTGCGATCTGTCCCATCATCGGGTCATTTATCGCATCCCAGATACGTGCGATAAGTACTATCGCGGAAATTGCCGCGCCGGTAAGACCTACAACATCAGTATAGAAGATGTTCAGATAATTGTTGATCATGTACCAGCTCATCTGGCAGCCGATCTCACCAAGGCCGTAGCCGACCATTAGTTTTGGTGAAGCTTTTTCCTGTGTTGCATTACTGGCCATATACTTTCCCTCCTTAATATGGTTTTGAACTCAACATTATGTTATGAAGACCGTTTTCGCAATCGTGCACAGCATAACTATGAGTCTTTACATCTATCTTATTATATTATTTTGACCATGACTTTATATATAATAACGTTGCCCTTAAATATGCACAAAAATGACCTGTTTTTCAGTTTATTACTGTTCACAACAGCTATCGCTCCTTATATCTGCGCATATTTCGAAGTTTTTCAAATAAGTGTCATTTTTTAGGCAAACCTGATTTGTTACCGCGAAAGATAATGCCATGCATTCAGTAAACCTGCCCGGAATTCATCCCCGGCTTCTCTTACCGGAATCCCATACGGGATTGAACTGCCTGTGCTGTCTCAGTACTTAAACGATCAGAAGCCTTCTCTCATTAACATGATGTCCGAACTCCGGCATGAAAACCATGCTCTCAGCATCCGGGTCAAGGTGATCCTGGATTATCGGAGGCATATAGGAAGAAGTAAAGCAGAAACCATATTTCAGGTCATGATAGCCCTGGGCAAGGCCGCCGGCTTTTTTTACCTTCAGCACTGCGGGCGCTGTGACATCCCACTGTGTTGTATAGTCATCCTTCATCTCTTCGAGGGTGTAGTCCTCTCCTTTGATGTTCCAGATGATGTTTTCCTTCTCTATCTTTTCTCCATCGATAAAAAGTGTTCCCGGACGGATCTGTGAAAGAAATATCCCGCGGTAATAGGGCAGACGCACCTTAAACTGGAATCCGGTGATCTCTCCATCCTTTTTAATATTGCGAAATCCTACAGACTGAATAACTTCTCTTTCCATAGCGTCCTCCTTAATCACCCAGCAGGTTCTTCAGCATGATGTGCTGTTTCCTGAGTGTCTGTCCAACTTCGTATCCGTAATCATACTTATCTGCTCCTTCATACTCACTGAGCAGATATCCATCCCATCCATGCTCCTGCATGACCTTTATTATCTCCGGATACGGGATGGTCGTTTCCCTGAAGTCGTCACTCATGTTGATGAATTTGGCGTGACAGCAATATATATAAGGAAGAAGCGGAATGATATCCTCCGGTTCATTCGGAGTGTAAAGCGGATCTCTCCACTCTCCTTCGGAAAATCCGGTGCGGAACACTGAAAAGTCAATGTTAAGTCCGAAATTCTTTGTGCCGGTCTTCTCGATAAACTCTACAAAATCTGTGACAAGCTTGCCTTTAAGGTTTGAAGGTGTGTGGATCTCCGGGCACATCTTCATGTTAAGCTCCTCTGCAAGCGGCAGAGCTTCGGTGATGATCTCACGCCAGTTTTTCACCGGCTCCAGCAGATCATTGATGACAGGCATCTTGGTACGCATTACCGTAAATCCAAGACGGTGCGCCAGGCGGATGTCCCTCTTCAGCATCTCGGCGGATTCATGTGTCGTCAGATCACGATGTCCAAGTACATGTGAATCTATCCAGTTGCCGTACTCTACCGGCACGATCTCGTATTTGTCACAAAGGCGGAACCATTTCTCTACCCATGCGTCAGTCGGATACGGATAGTTCTCGATATGGGTGTTGGCAAGGATCTCAATCCCGTGAGCTCCCATATCATACAGGTCTTCAAAACAATCCTCAAGGGTCTTGGTCATTCCGAACTCTGCGGAATAGCTGTACAGAGCTACGCCTCTTTTCGGGCCTTTCCTGTCATAATGATACATTTCGATCTCCTTTTTCCATCTGCTGATTATTATTTCCTGATTTCAGGTTTCCGGTTTACTGTTTCTTGATGTTTCCGAAAGCAGTTATTTCCTGATTTCAGATTTCCGGTTTACTGTTTCTTGATGTTTCCGAAAGCGGTTTCATCCGGTGTAAATGTTCCGGGATTGAATGCTGCATACGGAGCTTTGAGTTCCTTAAGGTTCTTGATGGTTCCTGACGGCTGGGCCTGTGTCTTGATCTCGGTCGAATGCTCAAGCTTGCCTATCCAGCGAAGACGTGAGCGCTCCTGCTCTTCTTTGCTGAAGTGGACTTTGATCTTTCCATCGACTATCTCGGCTGTTCCATGGCTGCCGCAGACTACGCAGTCTACAGTTTTGCAGTCATGTGAAACCTGAAGAAGCCTTGTGTGGCATACCGGACAGACTCCCTCTTCATCGCCTCTCCATCTCAGTCTTTCTTCCTCATCTTCAGCATTGATGGATGAAACGATATTCTGTCCGACTTTAGACATCCTGTCCATCATCTCCGGATATCCCAGAACTGACTCATGAGCCATTGCCCCGTAGTATTCTACTGTATCGATAACGTCAATGCCCCACGGGAATGTGAATTCGTACATCATTGGGAGGGTAAGGGCGATCCAGTTTTCTGTCATGGCGCCGCCTACAGAGATAAGCGCTGCGCTGCGTTTTTTGAAGGTTCTTACGTCCGGGAGCTTGTCTTCTGGCTTTCCGGCTGCCTTTCCTTCATCATATGCTGCCTGACGGAAAGTAATGTCATGGCTTGGTCCTATCCTATCGCAAATCGTCTTGAACCGTCCCGTTACAGATGTCTCATAGGTGGGACATGCCAGGATCAGTCCGTCTGCCTGCATTACACATTCGTCAAGAATGTCAAAATCATCATGGCGTACGCAGTATCCGCGGCCCCGGCCTGTTATCATGCCTATAACGCAGGAAATGCATCCGTTGCAGTTCGTGATGTTCAGGTCATCAGCCCTCAGAAAAGCTACCTCGCAGCCTGCCTTCTCGCACTCCATAAGCGCATGCTTTACCATGACATCACAGTTGCTCATTTTTCTTCCAAAAGAAATCCCGAGTACCTTCTTAGCCATCTGAAACCTCCTCTGTGTTTATTCGATGGTATAATAATACCTTTACTGCAGCTTCTTCGCATTGCTGCAGTTTTAATTTCACCTATTTTTGTTGCAAATCATTGCGTCGTAAGTCATTCTTTGCAATAATATAGCTAGTATTGTTGCATATATTTCTTCGGCTTGACTCAACAGTAAAAAACCAGTAAAATATTTGGCAACAGTAAAAAACCAGTAAAAACCGGTAAATAATCAGTGCCTGCAAAAAGCCGGTAAACACTTAAGCGGGAGGAGATCAAATGTCCAATCCTTACACATTGACATTCGGGCAGCCACCCACCGAGATAATCCACAGAGGCTCACAGATCGAGCGCATTATAAGTGACTTCTCAAGCGACAGCCCTTCAAATTACATAAACCTTATAACCGGCATTCGCGGATCCGGAAAGACCGTGTTTCTTACGGAAACGGCAAACCGGCTCAAAGAGCGTGATGAATGGATAGTGATAGATCTCAATCCGCAGCGCGACTTGTTGACTTCTCTCGCTGCAAAGCTTAACAGCAACAGGCAGCTGAACAGTATATTCAGAGCTGCCGAGATCAACCTGGAGTTTTTCGGTATAGGCGTAGGAATTAAAACCGCCCCGCCTGTTACAGATATTGAAGAAGCCCTAAGCAGAATGCTTGAAAGCGTCAAAACAAAGGGCAAGAGAATACTGGTCACGATCGACGAGGTTACCAATTCAAAAGAAATGAGGATCTTTGCCAGTGCTTTCCAGATATTTCTAAGAAAACGCCTTCCGATTTTTCTTCTGATGACCGGCCTTTACAAGAACATAAACAGTCTCAGAAATGCAGACGGAATGACTTTTCTGGAAAGAGCGCCAAGAACCGTACTTAATCCACTTGACTTCGGTCTTATGGTTCACAGGTATATGGATACTTTGAACACTGGTGAAGACATCGCAAACAAACTGGCAGCCGCAACAAGAGGTTACTCTTTTGCTTTCCAGACGATAGGCTACTTTTACTATGAGAAATGCCCCGATCTGAATATGGCTTTCTCCGAGGCAAAGGAATATCTGTTTGAATTTGCTTATAACAAAATATGGTCTGAACTGTCGGGAAAGGACAAAGATGTCCTCATTGCAGTTGCGCAGGAGCCGACAGGAAAAGTCGCAGATATCAGGAAACTGCTTAACTATACAAATGATCAGTTCAACCCCTACAGGGACAGGCTGGTCAAAGCAGGTATTCTTATCAGCAGCAGACCAGGAATAGTTGAGTGGGCGCTGCCTTACTTTGATGAATTCACAATAAAAATGAACCGGAGTTTATGGTAGGTTCTTCTGGAAAACATTTCATTAAAGAGTCTGATCAGACTATCATGAGAAAGGATTACTATGCAATACAGAAGTGACAGATACGGGAACCAGATTTCGCAGCTGGGTTATGGCTGCATGCGCTTTACCAAAAAGGGCTCCGGTATAGATTTTGAAAAAGCCGAAAAAGAAATACTACTTGCCATCGAACGCGGCATCAATTATTTCGACACGGCATATGTTTACCCCGGCAGTGAGGATATACTGGGACGGATTCTTGAGAAGAACGGCTGCCGCGACAAGATACACATTGCAACAAAGCTTCCTCAGTACATAATACGCTCAGAAAAAGCGATCGAAAAGACCTTCCAGGAGGAGCTTTCAAGGCTCCGCACTGACCACATCGATTACTATCTGATGCATATGTTCACGGATTATTCTGAATGGGAAAAGCTGAAAGGGCTTGGCATAGAAGACTGGATAAAGAGGCATAAAGCCGACGGTTCCATTGGACAGATCGGTTTTTCGTATCATGGCGACACAGAGATGTTCCTTAAACTGCTCGACGCGTATGACTGGGATTTCTGCCAGATCCAGTACAACTACCTGGACGAACACAGCCAGGCAGGACGTACCGGCCTGCAGGCGGCCGGGAAAAAAGGCATTCCTGTGGTCATCATGGAGCCGCTTAGAGGCGGAAAGCTTATAAACCTTCCGTCAAAGGCAAAAAAGGCTCTTGGAGATATCAGCCCGGCATATTTAAGCTTTGCCTGGCTGCTTAACCAGCCTGAGATCATGTGCGTGCTTTCCGGGATGAATTCGACAGAAATGATAGAAGAAAACTGCCGTATAGCATCAACCGCCGGCATCGGCGGTTTTAAGGAGCAGAAGCTGGTCGATAAGGTGTGCCGGATAATAAGAAGCCGTGAAAAGGTCGGCTGTACAGGCTGCCGTTACTGCATGCCATGTCCAAAAGGCGTCGACATTCCGGGAAACTTCCATTACTATAACCTTATGTATATGGAAGATATCAGCAAATTCGAATCCAGATTTGAGTTCGCGCGCGGCATGGGAGTTCGCAAAAATCCGGGATTTGCCTCACAGTGCGTCGGCTGCGGCAAATGCGAGAAACACTGCCCGCAGCATCTGCCGATACGGGAAAAGCTAAAAGAGGCGGACCGGGAGCTGCGGCCACTTCCATACAAGATCGGAATATCTATTGCACGGAAAGTGATGCTGTAGGGTGAAAATTTATCTGCCTTTTCCTTGACGGGTTGTTTTCTTTTTGTTTTTTTGTTTTTTAACGGACCAGCCGAAGTGGCCGAGGTGGGTTCCGAGGGTTGTGTAGGTACCGTGGGTGTAGACTATGGGGTCGGCGAGGGTCAGGTCGAATTTTCCTTTTTTGTCCATGTATTTTTCGTCGGCGTGAACGGATAGGACTTCGGCGAGGAAGAGGGTGTGGGAGCCGAGGGTTTTTTCTTCTTTTACCCGGCATTCTATGTTGACGGGGGAGGCTGCTATCATGGGGCAGTCTATCTCGGCGGCTTCTTCTTTTTCCAGTTTTTCGGCTGCGAATTTGTCAATGTCGCGGCCTGATCTGACACCGCAGAAGTCGGCTGCGTGGGCAAGTTCTTTTGTTGTCAGGTTGACTACGAACACCCCTGTATCCTTTATGGCCTGATAGCTTAGTCTTGATTTTCTGACTGAGATCGAAAGCATTGGCGGATTTGTGTTGACGGTGCCGGCCCAGGCAACGGTAAATACATTATCCTTTCTGTTTATGTCCCGTGTCGTGACCAGAACAGCCGGCACGGGATATAGCATGTTTCCCGGTTTCCAGATCTGCTTCATGATATGCTGTTTCCCCTTTCTCTGCATCTTACAGTCCTGATTAACTTAGGCACTGTCCACAAATAACTTCCGAAATCTGCTTGTTTAAATTCCGCCCTGACTGCGTTGTCGTCGGTCGCCGCAGTTACCTGGTCTCAGCTGATGGATCTGCTCCCGGATGACGGATCTGATCACGGCTGCTGTGTTTGTCCCTGTCTATTCCAGTCGTTGTCCCGATCAATTCCAGTTGTTTTCCCGGTCTGCTCCAGTTGTTTTCCGGTCTGTTCCAGTCGTGATTCCTGTCTGTTCCAGTCGTTGTCACGGTCTGTTCCTGTTATTGTCCTCGTCTGTTCCAGTTGTTGACCCGGTTGATTATCTCTTCTGCAAGCGCCTTTATGCCTTCGCCTGTCCCGGCTGAAATGTAAAATATCTTCAGCTCCGGATTTCTGAGTTTTGCGTACTGCTCTGCTTTTTGCCTGTCAAAGTCGAAGACCGGCAGGGTATCGATCTTGTTTACCGCCATGATATCACATTTTTCGTACATCAGCGGATATTTAAGCGGCTTGTTGTCGCCCTCAGGTACGCTGAGTATGGTCATGTTAAAAGCTGCTCCTGTATCAAATTCCGCAGGGCACACCAGGTTTCCGATGTTTTCCAGAAATATCAAGTCAAATCCATCATTATCCTTATATTCTGATTCCAGTGCTTCAATCCCCTGCCGTGTCATGCCGGCGTCAAGATGGCACATGCCTCCTGTATGCAGCTGTACAGCGGGTATCTCGGCGGAAAACAGGGTTCCGGCATCCACATCTGAATCTATGTCTGCCTCCATGACTCCCCAGCGAAGCTTTCCTTCAAGGAATTCACGGAGGGCAAGGATCATTGAGGTTTTACCGCTGCCCGGCGCCGACATCAGGTTGACCAGGCAGGTTCCATTTTTCTTTAGCTCACGGCGGAGAACCTCAGCTTCCTCATCATTATCCCTTATGACTGATTCCTTTAATTCGATTATTCTGATATCATCCATCGTTTTCTCCCCTGTAACCTGTATTTTTAGTTCAGTTCAGCCGCAGGCAGCTGTGAACGGAAGTGAGCACATGCCTTCGGAGTCTTTGCCTCTTGCGCAAAGCAACTCTCGGTGATAGAATAGCTTCCATGCAGCCATTATAACACGAAAGATTAACTGCTGCATTAACGTTTTCATACGCCCTCAGCAGCAAGTGCTTTGGGATGTTCTGTACAGTTGCCGGCTGTTACTATTTACAGCACATCCGCCGCCGGCTGAATCTGGATCCTGCTTACAGGTTCCGGACAGATGCTGATAGCTTAAGGAGAATGCAATGAAGATTTTCGCACTGATACTTTTTATACTGATGTATGTACTTATGATCTCAAAGCCCGCGTACCGGCCTGTATACGCTCTGGCAGTCGGAGCTGTGTATCTCATATCCGGAATACTGCCCATCCACTCGCTCCCGGGGGTTATCAACTGGAATGTCCTGATGATGATATCCGGCACCATGATCATCGTGTATTATTTTATAGAATCAAAAATGCCCAATCTGATGGCTGATATTCTCCTTGAAAAATCCAATAATGTCATGTGGGTAACAATCTACATGTCTCTTTTCTCCGGGCTGATCAGCGCGTTTATCGACAATGTTGCCACTGTTCTTATGGTAGCGCCGGTTGGCCTTGCCGTCTGCAAAAAGCTTAAGATCAACCCTGTCGGCATGATACTGTCCATAGCAGTGTCCTCCAATCTGCAGGGTGCCGCGACCCTTGTCGGCGACACCACGTCCATCATGCTTGGCGATTATGCTCATATGAACTTTATGAACTTTTTCTGGATGCACGGAAGACCGGGGATCTTTTTTGCAGTTGAGCTCGGCGCGCTGGCAACCATTCCTATCATGATGTTTCTTTTCCGCAAGGACAAGGACCCGGTAGAATCCAGGGAAAAGACCATCGTCAGCGATTATGTGCCTTCAGCCATGCTGCTTATAATGGTAGCTGCCCTGATCGCAGCCTCCTTTATTCCGTCTGCTCCTGAAATGATCAATGGAATCATATGCTGCATTCTTGCGGTCCTTACTATTCTCATCGATCATTTAAAAAACAGGGATACAGACAGGACTGTATCTGCACTCCGCAGCCTGGATTTTGAAACACTGCTCCTCCTGTTCGGCCTGTTTGTTGTCATCGGAGGGATCACAGAAGTCGGGATCATCGATGATTTTGCGTCAATAATTGCAAAGGCCGGCGGCAGCAGCGTCTTTATCCTCTATACCCTTATCGTGTGGGGTTCTGTCCTGATATCGGCTTTTGTTGACAATATACCTTATGTTGCGACAATGCTGCCCGTACTGACAGCAGTCACCCGTACTCTTGGAGTTGATCCTTATCTTCTGTATTTCGGACTGCTGACGGGAGCCACCCTGGGCGGAAACCTGACTCCCATCGGAGCCTCTGCAAACATTACCGCAGTCGGACTGTTAAAAAAAGAAGGGCACAATGTGTCCTTCGGCGATTTCATGAGGATAGGCGTTCCTTTCACACTCACCGCGGTAATCGTGGGATATCTGTTTATCTGGTTCGTGTGGAGATAAATCTCGCTTCGCCTGTATTTCTTTTCATGACCCTTCAGGCTGTCTGGCTGGTATCTGATCTTTATGACAGACAGGTTTCCGGCCGGTGCCCGGTTTTTAAACAGACAGGCTCTTCCTGATCAATACATTTGTATTATACACACAATCTTGACTATTTATCTCATATATTTTAGAATAAATAAAAAATAAGACAGGGGACGGTTCCAATGTCATTTAGTTAGTGTTTTGGATATGGATTTGTATACTTGCCAACAAACAGCTGTAGGGGGAGGACTGACCATATGTACGGAACCGTTCGGCCTATGGCACAGAAAATGCGAGTA